>JALUXS010000046.1 GCA_027013185.1 Sulfurimonas sp. | reverse complement strand
ACAAAAAGAGATGAGCAGCGCTTTAGGTGTGAAAGTTGATTTGGCAGATAGTACAGGGATGGGAAGAACTGCTAAAAAGTTCATCATCGACAGAGCGATATATGTCTAAAGAATCAATCAGTAAAGTACATCTCATCCTTGAGAAGATAGACTACATAGAACAGATAGTAAAAAATGCTGGCAGCATAACGCAAGCGCTTGAAGATTATGTAACAGACAGACCGGCAATACTAATGCACTTAACAGCAATAGCAGAACAGTTCAACAAGCTAAAACAATCTCATGCAGATGATATTTTGAGTGCTTTTGATGATAAAGACATTAAAGGGATGTATGATGTGCGTACATACATTGCACATGATTATGAAGGTGTGAATTTAGCTATAGTTGAATGGATCATAAGAAACGGACTACCAAAGTTCAAAGAACAGTGTAATAATCTTGTAAATAAAGAGTAGCGTGTTACCTATATGTTACCTTTTTTTAAAAGTGACATATAAATATCCCATGAGAAAGGACTTCTAAGCATATATAGAATTGGTGCTGTCCACCATAAATAGACACTTATGTATTCTTTAAATGTCATTTTCAGCAACAAAGCCTTCTTTTTTTAGAACACCTAGCACACATCTAAAAAGAAAAGAATTTTTGAATTTTATAATATATGTACGACCATTTTCTTTTTCTGATAATAATAAATCTTTAGATTTCATTTTCTTAATTAAATGACTTGCTTGTGAGGTATTTGTAATCCCTGTTGCGGACATAACATCAGAATTTTTCAATTGAATAACATCAGCTGCTTTAACCAATACTTTATACTCATTTTCTGTTATATTTCCTCTATCATATGCACATTTAAAAGAAGGGTTTAAAATATTGTTTTTTAGATATTCGTGATTCGTTAAGAGATCCACCTTCTCAATTTCTTCTTTTAAGCCTTGTAATACATACTCACACCATGCAAGAATCGCTTCATCTGTACCACTATCAGTTGATGATAAATTACGACTATATCTTTCCCTGTCCATAAAAAATACAGCACCTGGATTTATCAATCTTCCTTCATGCACTTTAAATCCAGCCTTAGCCAACATGGCATATGTAAGTAGTCTAACAGTTCTACCGTTTCCATTTCCAAATGGATGTATCCAAACAAACCTGTGGTGTGCAACAGCTATCTTTAATAAATCAAACTGTGGTAAATCATCTTGGTTAATAAATTTAATTAATTCATCCATATGCTCATTTACTTTAAAGTGTTCTGGAAGAATATGCGCTGATTGTGTAATTCGGACATCATGTGTTCTATAAGAGCCTGGAGTTTTGTCTCCTTCTGCACCATTATTTGTTGATAAATCTTTTACAACCAATGAATGTAAATCTTGAATAAATCTTTTATCTATTTGAGAGTCATTAATATTGTCTTCTATATATGTTAGTGCTTCTTCAATATTTTGAATTTGTTTAATTTCATCAGTGTCTGAGTCTTCATGAAGTTGTGACTCAACATACTCAGCAACGGTAGTTCTATTCCCTTCTATTCTTGCAGAACCAACACTTTCAAGAATATGAAAAATATCTTTGAGTTGAAAGAATATAGTTGGATGAGTACTACCACCAAGTGTTTTTTTCCTTAAAAAATCTAATTCCATAATTAATGTTAATAAATTACTACCAAACTTGGGTTCTACTATTTTTAATACCATAATTTTAACTTCTCTTATTTATATATTTACTTATATAACATAGTATCATTATTTTACTAACTAATATATGAATATTTTACTATTTATTTAAAAAACAACTGTATTTAGGGATTTATTAGAGGTATATAATATTTATACAATTTACTTATTGCTCTTTAGTTATTTTACTATTATTACAGATATTACATCAAAAATATACTGTTTTAGTACTTATTATGTAAAATGTTTATCTGATCCCTAATAAATCCATACCAAATTAGACAACAAGCGAAATAGCATGGTAGAATTTATACTATGGATTGATTTGGGTTTATCCATATCTGAAAAGAATTTATCAATTGAGGTATAATTGGCATTTTCTTCTGCCTTGAAAACTCTTCTTTGAACTTCTTCAACTCAACTAAGCTCATTAGTTTGAAATTGATTGATAAAAGATAAAACTTGTGAGTAAATAGACTCATTAACTTGTAGTTTACTCCTTTAAGTCATTTTTTGAATTAGAAGAGTATAATTGTAAATAATTTTTTATAATAGGTTGTTTTATGAAATACTTGGTTATCTTTGTTATGTTTTTTGCTAGTTATTTATTTGCAGATAAATATGAACTGGGGCATGGATACAAGATAAATAATGCATTGAATATGGGTGCGTATTTCTCACTAGATTATGCAAATGGGAAGAGTATTGATAGGTTGAGGCTTGATGATATGGCTGTCTTAGCATATGGAAATCTTCCTTCAAACTTCTCTTATCTCGCGGAACTTGAAGCTGCACCATTTTATATAAAAGATTATAAAAATGGAACTTCCCAGACAAATACTACGCCACATAAAGAACGTATGTATTTGAATTATTCTTATTCAGATATGCTCAATTTCAGACTAGGAAAATTTATTACTCCTATAGGCTATTGGAATTTAGAACCAATTAATGTTTTAAGAGATACAGATTCAAATCCACTTTATGCTCAAAATATGTTTCCCAAGTTTGTTACAGGTATAGAAACTTATGGCTATCTGGATGAAGATGGACGAACTCAGTACCACCTCTTTGGTCAATCTACTGATGATATAGATAAAAACTATATAAATATTCAAAATGATTTTTTTATTGGTGCTTCTGTAGGGTATGAAATCTCAGATGAAATAGATGTAGGCAGTGCTGTTGGTTATTATGAAACATATACGAAAAAAGATGTTTCTTTGGTAGAAGCAAATACAAAGTATGATAATTATCCTTTTTTACTTCAAACAGAATGGGCATATACAAGTATACAAAATAATGTATTGAATTCTAACGCCTATCAAGTAGGAGGTTATTTACAAGGGATGTACAATATAAATCCTAAAAATGCTTTGGTAAGCCGTTATGAATATTTTAAAGATACACAAAAAAATGTCATGAGTGAAAATCATATCGGTATAATTGGTTATAGTTATAGACCGTTTTATGCCGTATCAATTAAAGGGGAATATCAGTTTAATTCAGATTCTTATTTGAACAAGGCTATAATCTCACTCTCGGTACTTTTTTAATGTCAGTAAAAATATTGATATTTATTCTTGTCCTAAATATTAATAGCTTCGCTTCAGAGTACGCAGTTATTATGAATACTCATGTAAAAGTTAAAAATCTTTCTGCTAAAGAGATAAAAAATATTTTTTTAATGAAAAAACATTTTGTAAATGATATAAAATTAATACCCGTAAATAGTGCAGCATCTTTAGAAATTCGTGCTAGATTTGAGAAAAATATTTTACATAAAAATAGAAGAAAATTAAATAAATATTGGGTAAAAAAACATTTCCAAGGTATTCAACCGCCGGTTGTGCAAGCATCAATGAATGCAGTAAAACTTTTTGTTAAAAATGTTGATGGTGCTATAGGATATATCCCTATGAAACTTTTAGATTCTAATGTAAAGGTTCTTTATGAGTTTTAGACTAAAAATCATATCTTTAATATTATTTGTGAGTTTAGTGCCTTATATATTTACAATGCTTTATTCTGCAAATACATTGCGTGATGAATATTATGCGAACGCAAAAGACAACTTACAAACGCAACTCTCTTTGAGTATTGGTAAAATCGATCAATACATCAATAACTTACATAGAGATATGGTATTTATGAGCCATATGGATGTAATGAATGATATTTATTCTCACGATATTGACCGTCGCATATCTATTCTTTTAGAAAATAAGAAAAAGGATTTATCACTTGATGGAGATTTTTATTTAGTAGATAAAAATAATAAAATAATTGCATCTAGCAATAAAAATATTTCACCTATGAGCGAGTTGAAAATAAAATATACTCCTTTATATACTGTCCCAATTAAATCAAATTTTGATGGAAAAGAGATTGCCAAACTTATAGTTGATTTTTCTCTGAAAAATATAAGCCATTTTTTTGATAACGGTGATGACAAATTTTACTATATTACAGTAAATAATAAAATACTATTTAAGACAAAAAGCTTTATAAATAAAATAGAAGTAAAACAAGTATTAGATACAAAAAAAGATATACATATAGTGCTTGAAAAGAATCAAAAAGCATTTATAGAGTCCTTAAAACGGTATGAAATTTTATTTAGTCTTGTTTTGTTTATTGGTGCCATTCTTATTACACTAATTGCATCTTTTCTTTTAAATAAACTGATAAAACCTATTCTTGATTTATCGCAATTAGTCCACACTATTACTAAAACGAAAGATTATTCTCGTGCGGTGTTTGTGAAAGGGAGTGATGAAATAGCAAAACTTGCAAAAGCTTTTAACACAATGTTGCATGGTATTGATAAGGCATTACATGAAAATGAACTCTTAAATAAAGAGATTGAAGAGACACAAAGAGAAGTTGTTTTTACTATGGGTGCTATTGGAGAGAGTCGCTCTAAAGAGACTGGAAACCATGTAAAAAGGGTTGCTGAATACTCAAAACTTTTAGCACTTTTTTATGGTTTAAGTGAAGAAGAATCTGAGATGATAAAACAAGCTTCACCTATGCATGATATAGGCAAAGTTGCTATTCCTGATGCAGTTTTAAATAAGCCTGGTCGCTTTAACGAAGAGGAAAGGGCGATAATGGATACACATGCACAACTCGGATATGAAATGCTAAAACATTCGCAAAGACCACTCTTAAAAGCTGCAGCAATAGTTGCATATGAACATCATGAAAAGTATGATGGGAGTGGGTACCCAAGAGGATTGGCTGCAGAAGAAATTCATATTTATGGTCGTATCACAGCTCTAGCTGATGTGTTTGATGCCTTAGGTTCAGATAGGGTGTATAAAAAAGCATGGGATGATGAAAGAATATTTTCCCTTTTTAAAGAAGAGAGAGGAAAACATTTTGATCCACTGTTGATAGATATCTTTTTTGAGAATATAAATCAGTTTTTAGCAATTAGAGATAAATTTCAAGATGTTGAATAAAGGACAGTATGACATTATGATAAACAGGTTTTTCAAAAAATATCTCAGCATTATTTTTATTCTTGCGACCTTTATGGGTGTTTTTCATCATCATAATGATTTAAAACAGCATAGTGATTGTAAAATATGTATGCTTCAGTCGAGTATTGCAAATGCTGATACACCTGTGGATGTTGTGTATGTCCCAAACATAGAGATATTTGCCGAATCTATTGTCACGCCTCTTGTAAATCTACATGTACGAAAAATTTATAATCAATTTCAGTCAAGAGCTCCTCCAAAAATCTCCTAATTATTTAATCATTAAAAAAATATTATTATTGGAGATACAACTATGAAAAAAACCATAGGTCTTTCTCTGCTCGTAGCTTCCTCATTATTTGCAAATGCAGATTTTGATGCACTTAAAGAGCAGATAGCCCAACAAAAAATAGTTATGCAGAAGTTAGAAGCAAAATTAGATGCTTTAAGTAAAAAACAAACACAGATGCAGCAGGCACAAATGAGTGCAAAGATGAGTAGAACAACAGCAAATACTTCTGCTTCGTTTTCTCAAAAAGCTTATTTGCCAGATATTGCCCTGATTTTAAATATGTCGGCACTCTCTCGAAATGTCGATAATAACCAGTATAAAGACTTTGCAATTCCCGGCTTTATATCTAAAGGAACTGCCGCGTTGCCGTTTAACGAAGATAAGGGCTTCAATTTAAACTATGCCGAAGTTGCTATGCGTTCAACGGTTGACCCTTATTTTGATGCGTTTGCTATTTTTCATTTGCATCCAAATGCCTTTGAAATTGAAGAAGCATTTGTAAAAACACGAGCCTTGCCATACGCTTTAAGTGTGAAAGTGGGGAAATTTAAAAGTGCTTTTGGACGGATTAATGCCAAGCACCAGCATAGTTGGCATTTTGATTCTCAGCCGATTATTTACAAGTCACTTTTTGGACCAGATGGCATAAGCGATGCAGGTATTCAGTTGCAATGGGTAGCTCCAACGGATACTTATATAATGGCAGGGTTAGAAGCTATGCAAGGGACAAATACAAGAAGTTTTGGTGATACAAAATCAAATAATTTGTATGTCGGTTATCTAAAATCAAGTGTAGATATTGGAGAAAATTTGTCTGTATTGGGCGGGGTGAGTTTTGCTCATGGAAAAAATGCGGAAAATAACAGCACAAATCCGACAAATGTGTATGGCGTAGATTTGACACTTCGTGATCAGCTTGGAAGTTATAGTGCCTTAACATGGCAAAGTGAATTTGTACAAAGAAATAAAGATACCGGCAATAGAACCGATAAACAAGCAGGTCTTTACAGTGAACTAATTTATCAGTATAACAACAATTATTCTGCAGGGTTTCGATATGATGCCATAACAAAAAATGATACAGACTTATCGGCTTATACAGGTATAAATACAAATAATTTAGACAGATATACGACTATGCTTGAGTATAAACCGTTTCCAATGTCTCGTTTGCGACTCTCTTACATGTATGACAGAACAAAAATTATAGCAGGTGAGAGAAAAAACATAAATCAGGTAATGCTTTCTTTAAACATTGCAGCAGGTGCACATGGTGCTCATGATTATTAGGAGAAAAAGATGAAAAAAATATTATTACTAACAACACTACTAACAACAATGGTTTTTGCTTCACTGCGAGTAGATACTACATATGCGACTATGGGACGAGTTGCACAAAAAATAGGGGGTGACTTAGTGAATGTTACGGTGCTTGGAAGTTCTAAGTATGATCCGCATTTTATAGTACCAAAACCCTCACTTATAGCGAAACTTCGTCGTGCTGATTTACTTATAATGAATGGCGGAGGGCTGGAACTTGGATGGCTACCTCCACTTTTACGAGCTGCAAATAATGGAAAAATTCAAAACGGAGGCAAAGGTTTTTTAGATATGTCACATTACGTAAAAATGATAGATGTGCCGACTTCTGTTTCACGTGCTTTTGGTGATGTTCATGCACAAGGAAATCCTCACTTTTCGGTGGACCCTTATGTTATTCCTGTTATGGCAAAGGCAATTGAGCAAAAACTGATACAGCTTGATGCTGAACATGAAAAAGATTATAATGAAAATTATAATAAATTTACAAAAGAGTGGCAAAATTATTTGCAAAAAATTAATGCAACAATGCTTACATGTAAAGGTGAAAAAGTAGTTCAGTATCATGAACTTTTCAATTACTTTTTAGATAGATATGACATTAAAAGTTATGGAACTATTGAACCTTTGCCGGGAATTGCACCAAGTTCAAAACATACTATAGCACTTATAAATATCATGAAAGAAAATGGTGTGAAAAAGGTTTTACAAGATGTTTATCATGAGAGAAAAACTGCAAAATTTATAGCAGCAAAAACTGGTGCAAAAGTTGTGATAATACCGCATGAACTAGGTGCTGATGGTAGTAAAACACTCCAAGAGTTTTATAACAAGATTGCACAGAGAATATGTCAGTAGTTGAATTACTTTGGCCAGCATTTGTGCTGGCTATTGCCTTAGTATTTATTCACTCTATTTTTGGTTTGGAGATTATCAAACGGGGTGTGATTTTTACCGATTTGGCTATTGGACAAATTGCAGCTATTGGTATGGCTATAAGTGTTGCTTTTATGCATGGAGAGTATCAAAATGCTATGACCTTGCTTTTCGCACTTTTGGCTGCGGGATTGATAACATGGGCAACAAAACATATACAAAAAATTGAAGCTTTTATAGGTTTGTTGTATGCTTTAGGTATATCTTCTATTATGCTTATACTTGCACAAAGTTCAGAAGGAACAGAACTTTATTCTAAATTGAGTGCGGCAGATATTCTTTTTACTTCAAATGATGATTTATTTAAAAGTTTGGCTCTTTATGGTGGTGTCGCTTTTGTTATGTTTGTTATATATCCAAGACTCCGTGGGCTAAAAAAAGAGTTTTTGTTTTTTGTTATGCTTGCTGTGACTGTAACATCATCGGTACAATCAGCAGGTGTCTTGGTTGTTTTTGCTCTTTTAATTGCACCTTCGTATGCTGGACTTGTCCAAAACAAGATACATCCCTTTCTGTTTGCTTGTTTGTTTGGTTCTTTAGGCATTGTTTTAGCTCTTATTGGCTCCTACTTTTTAGATTTACCGACAGGATACGCGATTATATTCATTACAGTTTCATTTTCACTTGTTTTTGTTGTAATTTCGAGTATAATAAAAGATACAAAACGCAAGGGTGAGAATGAAAAGTAAAATATTAGTAGGTCTGCAATTTTTTATTATATTTTTAATGTTGTTACCGATTGGTGCACAAACACAACATCCTTATTTGGGGCTCGGTATCATCGCCGTTGCTTTACTCGTTGGGATTTTGGCCATTACTGAGCATAAGCAGGGTAATTTTAATATTCGTCCTGATATTAAAGAAAACGGCGAACTGGTTATGAGCGGTATTTATCGTTTTGTTCGTCATCCTATGTATCTTTCCGTTTTATTAGGCATGTTTGGCGTAGCAATTATCTATTTTACCTATTATGAGTTTGTATTATTTCTTTTTTTAGCGATTACATTGATGATAAAACTGTTTTATGAAGAACATTTATGGAAGTGCCATGATGAGGCCTACTGCGAGTATATGAAAAAAACAAAACGCCTAATTCCTTTTTTGTTTTAAATTGAGCTAGATGATGGATATAACATTACTCATAAAATCATTTGCGGGTTTAAGTGCCATACTTGCTATTTTGATTGTTTTATATCTCTACTTCTTTCATGCCCCAAAAGAGAAAAGAGGCAAGAAGCTAAAGCCTCACATACGCGAAGAAAAGCCTAGGTTTGAGTCACTGGTTGCAGTTATACGAGATAAAAATGCAACGCAAGAAGAACTGCAAGAAGCTGTGAATCTAATCATAAAGTATTATGGTGATATTCCTAAAAAGAGGGGATTTAAGGCTGATCCAAAATTTGAAATATATGCAGAAATTTTATTTAGAATTACACATCATCCAAGTACCAGTAAAGAAATTATACTACAACTTGACAGTGCGTTAGAAAATCGAAATCCAGAGTACAAGTTGGAGTTGGATGACTCTTTAACAAAGGGTTTAGATACCAGAAGAAGTAGGTAAACCCTTTATGCTACTTGTTTACTGCCTCTTTTACAGCCTGTAAGAGCTCTTCAAAACCTACTTCACTTGAATTCTCAACTTTTCCCAACTCTTCAAGTGCTGCATCAAGATCTCCATTTACATTTTCTTGCATAGCTTTAATAGTTCCTTGATGTACAATTTGATGATGTTTTGTAATGCTTGGAAGCAGTGCATTTCCTTTAAGGAGTGTATGTGAAACTTCGGAGAACCATTTTCCAAATCTGCAACTGTTTTCATCTGCAATGTCCACAGTTTTTTTATCGAGTATAGCTTTATAGCCAACGATTTTGAGTGCGATATGGTCAATTTTACCATTGCTTACATGAAGCTCATTGGTGAGGTCTTGTGTTTTATTTTTAATATTATCAGAGTTTTCAACAACCATTTGAATATTTTCAGTAAAAACATCTATGGCTTCCATTACTTTGGATGTTTCATCCATAAAAGTATTGCTGATTTCCATCATAGAGTTTGAATTTTGTTTTAAGCCATTGATGTTGATTTCTACTTCTTGTGTTGCTTTTTGTGTACGTTCTGCAAGTTTGCGAACTTCATCAGCAACTACGGCAAAACCACGTCCATGTTCACCGGCACGAGCAGCCTCGATGGCAGCGTTGAGTGCAAGCAGGTTGGTTTGATCTGAAATATCTTTAATGAGGTTAATAATTTCAGCAATGGATATAACACTATCATTGAGTGAGTTTGAATCATCACCCAAATTATTGGAATGTTCTTGAATGATTTCCATAGTAGAAGATATATTTGATGTTTGTTCTTCTACAGTAAGCATTCTGCTATTTGTTCTGTCATTAAGATCATTGATTTTTTCAAGTTCTACAAGATTACCTTCTATAACCCCTTGAAGAAAATGTGTACCGTCACTGTAGCTGTCTATAATGATTTTTTCCAATCTGCCATCTTTTGAACTGACTGTTTCAATCGGTTTGTTTTTCAGTTGTTGCAACTCGCTATGCAAGGAGTTGTTTTCCGCCTCGAGATTGGCGATTTTTTCTTTGTACTCTCTTTCGAGCTTTTCCAATTTTGCACTACATCCAAACATATTTTGTACTCCAATTTATTTATTTTTATTATTTTATCACAAAGTTCTTAACATTGTCTTTTATTCGTCTACTCGCGGAAGTGAGGTTTCCAAAAATTATTCTTTTATATTTTTACATGTAGAACTATTTGGGAGTGAAACATAAAAACAGCTTCCCTCTTCATCACTTTCCCAGTAGAGCCTTCCTCCAAGATGTTTTTGGAGTATGATTTTTGACATATATATGCCAAGCCCAGTGCCATTTTCTGATTTCGTTGTGACATAAGGTTCGCCGAGTTTTTCTCGTATCTCCGGTTTTATGCCGCCGCCATTGTCACAGATTTTAAAAAGGACTTCTGCTTTTGTTTGTGTGACTTCTACATGTATATAACCACCTTCACTTCTATGCTCTTTGATGGCATCTTTGGCATTGTTGAGTATATTTATAAGTACTTGCAAAAGCTGATTTTGATAGGTGCAAATTGTTATATTTAGCTTTTGTGGCAGTACCAATTTTATCGCGTTATTGTCCAATGCTTTTTGAATGAGATGTTGAAATTTTTCTACAATAGTATTAATATGAACAATTTCCGCCTCTTTGTCGGGTTTAAAAAAGTTTTTAAAATCATCAATAGTATGAGAGAGATACTGCGTCTGCTCATTGAGCGTTGCAATGAGTTCTCCAAGTGTTTTTGTGTCAATACTTCCCTGCAACTCAATTTTTGCTTTGACATTGTTTGCAACCATAGAAATCACACTTAAAGGTTGTCTCCATTGATGGGCTATCATCGCAAGCATATCACCCATGGCTGCCTGACGGGATTGTGCCAGCATAAGCTCGTCTTTTTGTTGGATATCTGTGATGTCATTGATTGCTATAAGATAAGTGCTTTTATTCACAATGTTTTTATCATCAAGTTTGACGGCATTCATAATGCCAACACGTTTGTCTTTTGATTTTGTTTGAATAGTCTGTCTATTTTTTGGCAGTTTTGTAGGCTCTTTATAATATGCTTTGATTTGTTTTATTTCTGTTTTATTTTTATTTACAAAAAGAGTTTCTACTAATGTATTTATGTTTGGTAACTCTTGGAGTGTATAGCCGGTACTCTCTCGAAAACTTTTATTGAGGAGTAAAATGTTTCCTTCTTCATCATAGAGCATAACAGCAATAGGGGTAAATTCTATGATTTTTTCAAATCTGTTTTTTTCTAGTTCAAGCTGATACATTAGTAGTTTAAGTTGTGATATATCACGGATGATTTTGAGCAGATATAGAGGCTCTCCCTGCTCATCTCTTAAAAGAACTACAGCCAGAGCAACCCACACAATAGACCCATTTTTGTGTACATAGCGTTTTTCTATATGGTACGACTTCTTCTTTTTATGCATGAGTTCTTGTATCATCTGTGCATCTGTTTGTCGGTCTTCTTTGTACGTTGTCTCTGCCACGCTCATTGCTTTAAATTCATCTTTTGTGTAGCCGAGTAAATCTGAGAGGTACTCATTTGTATCTATCCATTTTCCATCAAGCGTGGCATGGGCTATACCCACATCTGCCTCTTCAAAGGTCAGTTTGTAGAGATGTTCCTGCTCAAACAATTTTTGTGAGAGTTTGGCTTCATTTGTAATATCCACACCGGAGGTAATAATGCCGGTTGTGATACCACCTTCATCTGCTATAGGCGAGTATGTCCACACCATTAAATGCTCTTGTTTGTTAGCATCAATAATTTTATTTGTATACTCTTTAACATGAGAATTTTTCTCACTGATAGTTACATGTAAAACATCAGTAATTTCACTTTCTAAATCTTTTGGTGTAAACTCTTGTATAAAATTTTTGCCTATAAGTTCTTCTCTTGGTAGACCTAAAAGGGTGCACCCTTTTTTATTTATATTGGCAATGCTGCCATCTGTATTTAAAATCATAACAAGCGTACCTGTTGTATTAACATATAAATCAGCTAATTGATGTTCATACTCTATCTCTTTTTGCAGTTCTTTCTCTTGTGTAATGTCATGAAATGAAAGTACTGCTCCACGAACAGTGCCATCTTCAACAATAGGGTTTTGCACGACTTCAACAAAAATAGACGTACCATCTTTTTTAAAAAATAGATCCTCTTTTCGAACAGAAATTCCATTTTTTAGGTGATCATGCAAGCTACATTCTTCAAAAGGATACGGCGTTCCATCCGCTTTGTTGTAATGCCAGACTTTGTGAGCATTTTTTCCAAGAAGCTCCTCTTCTTTGTTGTAGCCTAGCATTTTCAGTGCCGCTTTATTGACAAAGGTATGATTCCCTGCAATATCAAGCCCCATAATTCCATCATGTGTGGAATTAAGAATTAAAGAGAGTTTTCTTTGGAGTGTTTGCTCACTCACTATGGAAGTTTGTAGTTCTTCATTAGACGATTGTAGCTCTTCGTTAGAAGTTTCAAGCTCTTCGTTGGAACTTTGTAGCTCTTCATTTGAGCTTTGCAACTCTTCGTTGAGCAGCTGCATATTCTCTTTTGATACGGTCAGCTCATCTAGCAGAGTATGGTTGTCTTTTTGGAGCTCTTGGAGTTGTAAAGAGAGATTTTTGATGATGACAGAATCAGTAGATGCAACGAGTTCATTAGCATTTAATTCTAAATCACTGCTAGCTAATTCTTGAAAATAGAGCATAACAAAAGAGCTTAAATTCTTATTTTGAAACGGGTAGGCAATAATGCGAACAAATGTCTGCTTCTCTTTATGAGAAGAGAGTTGAATAAAACGAGTACTTTGAGATTTTGAAGTTTTAAAGACATTATCAAGAAGCTTTTTCACACTGTAACGCAATTCCTGTTGGAGATTTTCTATAATATTTAAACTTACAAAGCCATCAGGCAGGGTTAAAAAAGCATTAGAACCTTTTTTGTAGACAATAGAAAAACTTGCATCAACAACAATACATTCAGGAGAGAAAAGGGAAAAAATCGCTTGTGTAATGTTCTCTTCAATGCTCATATTTTCTATTTTTTCTGGTGAAGAAGAGTTGTCTGTTTTTTCTTGTAAATGCTTTGAAAAATAGTGTGACGATATTTTTGGCGGGTTTTTAAGCTTTTCTTTGATGTATATTTTTGATTCTGAGTACAAGGTTTTAAAATACTTTACACTTGTTAATGTTGATTCTGATGAGCCCAAAAAGAGCAGACCGTCTTGTCTCAGTGCATAATGAAAGAGAGAAAAAAGCTCTTGCTGTGCTTTTGGTAAAATATAAATAAGAAAATTCCTGCAACTAATCATATCTTGATTGATAAAAGGAGGATCACTTAAGATATTGTGATGGGTAAAAACAATTTGGGAGCGGATGAACTCTTTAATTTGATAGCCTTCATCATTACATGTAAAACACTCTTTTATAAGGGATTTTTGTATATTTTTCAGGGATTTTTTAGCATAAAGACCTTTTTTTGCTACCTCAAGAGCATTATCATCAATGTCTGTTGCAAAAATATGCAGTGTAAACTTTTTACCAATTTTTTGGCTGATTTTATGCACAATTATGGCTAATGAGTAGGCTTCTTCACCTGTAGAACAGGCGATAGACCATATTCTGAAGTCATAATTTTCGGGCTTGTTGCGTAAATACTCTGTAAGTTGTTCTTCTAAGTTTTTAAAAGCCTCTTTATCTCGAAAAAATTCAGTAACCCCAATGAGAATAGTTTGATATAAAAGATGAAGCTCCTCGGGATGATTTTGTATAAAGTGAAAATAATCATCAAGATGCTTACATTTTGTAAGGAGCATCCGTTTATTGAGACGCCGTATAATCGTCTCTTTTTTATACTTTGTGACATCCAAATGCTCTTTTTCTTTTAAAAGTTTTGCAATATGCATCCAAGATACGGGCAGGGCATTGATAACAGAGGGCAACTCTTTGCAAAGCTGTTCAAGTGCAAATATATAATCGACATAACCGCTATCAATAGCATTTTGTGGCATTGCTGGGTATTTTGCTTCTTTTGGTGACTGTGCAATGGTAATACCACCGTTGTTTTTAATGGCCTTTACCCCTTTACTTCCATCATGTCCTGTACCACTGAGTATAATGCCGACACATTTCTCTTTTTTGTAATTGCTAAGAGCTTCAAAGAGTGCATCAATAGAAGGTGTTGGTATATGTGGCGTTTTTGTCGCTTCTTCGAGGAGTAGGGCATTTTTGTTGTAGATGAGGTTTTTCCCAGCAGGAAGAATATAAACGCTGTTTGGTTTAAATAACTTGTTTTTTTCAATGAGTTCTACGGGCATTGTTGTATGATGAGAGAGAATCTCGGCTAAGGCACTCTTTTTCCGTGCATCAAGGTGTTGTGCAATGATATAAATGTAGTTTTCATCTTCTGGTAGGAGTGGCAGAAGTTCTTGTAAAGCTTCAAGTCCGCCGGCACTCGCCCCTATCCCTATAAACACAGAATCTTTCATATACTTTCTCTCCTGACATTGGTATGGTAATCCAAAATCTAGGCTATGCGTCTTTGTCGCCT
>JALUXS010000045.1 GCA_027013185.1 Sulfurimonas sp. | reverse complement strand
GAAGAACTACTGAAAAATCCTGCTAGAGGTGTTGTTGTAAATGCTGCCAATGAAGCTGCGATAGAGATGTTTATAGCAAAAAAAATCGGCTTTATGGACATCAGTAAAACAATTATAAATGCCTATGAAAATTTTACAGATACAGCAAAGAATATAGATGATATTTTTGCAATAGACAAAGAAGTTAGAGCTTTTTGTAAGGCTTAATGTGAATTATATAGGTTCAAAACGCAAACTTGTATCTTGGATAGAAAATGAGATAAAAAGCTTTGTCGGAGAAGATTTATCTGAAAAAGTTTTTTGTGATATATTCGCAGGTACGGGTACTATAGGACGAAGGTTTAAAACACAGGTCAAAAAAGTTATAGCTAATGATTTAGAACACTACAGTTATATTTTAAATAAAAACTATATACAAAATAATGATGCTTTGGACGATAAACTGCTTCGCATAGAAGAACTCAATGCCCTTGATGTTGAGGAAAATGGCTTTATTTACAGGCATTATGCTCTTGGTAGCGGAAGTAAAAGACAATATTTCAGTGATATAAATGCAAAAAAAATAGATACAATACGAGAGCAGATAGAACAGTGGTATAAGACAAAAGAAATTGGTACACAAATGTATACTTTTTTGTTGGCTTCTTTGCTTGAGAGTGCGGACAAAGTAGCAAATACTGCTTCGGTATATGGTTCTTTTTTAAAAAAGCTCAAGGCTTCTGCAAAAGAAATTATGTGCTTAGAAGCGGCTGATTTTAGCACGCATACAAAAGAGCATACTGTTTTTAAACAAGATGCTAATGCCCTCATTCATACAATTAGAGGCGATATTTTATATATAGATCCACCATATAATCAAAGACAATATGGTTTGTATTATCATATACTTAATACAATATCGCAGTATGATGATTTTGAGCCTCAAGGTAAAACAGGTTTGCGAACATATACGCGTTCAAACTATTGTAAAACAAAAAAAGTTTATGAAAGTTTTGAAACTTTAATAGCCAATGCCGATTTTGAGTATATATTTGTAAGTTATAACAGTGAAGGACACATGAGTAAAGAGGAGATAAAAAATATAATGCAAAAATACGGAACATACAGCGTGCAGACAAAAGAGCATCGAAGATTTGATGCAGGCACGACTTTTGAATATCTACATGTAATAAAGAAAGAACAATGATATTAAGCATAGAAAGCTCTTGCGATGACAGTGCAATTTCCATAACAGAAATAGCAACAAACAAGCTTCTTTTTCATAAAAAAATTTCTCAAGAGCTAGACCATAGTGTATATGGCGGTGTTGTTCCTGAACTTGCGGCACGCCTGCATGCAGAGGCTTTGCCAAAAATTCTGCAAGAGTGTGAGCCTTATTTTAAAGATTTAAAAGCAGTAGGAGTTACCGCAAGTCCCGGACTCGCCGTAACGCTTATAGAAGGTGTGACTTTGGCAAAAGCTGTGAGCGTGGCTCTTGATATTCCTTTGATTGGGGTCAATCATCTTATAGGGCATATTTACTCGCTTTTTATAGAAAAGGAGACTGTATTTCCTTTAACTGTTCTGCTGGTATCAGGTGGACATACGCAGGTAATGGAGGTAAAAAGTTTGACCGAAATTACAACAATCGCAAAAAGTATGGATGACAGTTTTGGCGAGAGTTTTGATAAAGTAGCGAAGATGATGGGGCTTGGCTATCCTGGAGGCCCTGCCATACAAGAGTTGGCAAAAGAGGGAGATAGAAAACGTTACAATTTTACCGTGCCATTGCTTCGCACTCCAAAGCTTGCTTTTAGCTATTCAGGTCTCAAAAATGCAGTCAGACTTGCCGTTGAAAAATCAGAACCAAAAGATTATAAAGATATAGCAGCCTCATTTGAGCATATAGCAACCAAACATCTTGTGCATAAGCTTAAAAAATATTTTCAAAACCATCCGCCGAAAAACTTTGCCATTGTCGGAGGAGCGAGTGCAAATTTATATTTAAGGTCACAAATTAAAGACATACTAAAGTCGTATAATGCTAAACTTTTGCTAAGTGATTTACAGTACTGTTCAGATAATGCCGCAATGATAGGTCGTGTGGCTGTTGAAATGTATAAGAAAAAGATGTTCACCTCTTTGGAAGAACTTGAAGTTGCAGCGAGAGTAGATTTTTAAAGTTTTCTTAAACTAAAAGATTTGTTTGCTAAATAAGACAGATATTATCCGATTTAAAATATACTTCTCCTACAAAAAGGTTGAAAGCTCATTTCTCAAAAAATGCGAAAGCATTTTGGGCTTCCTGCCGAAGGAAACACAGCGTTAGCGTAGAGTAAGGAATTACTTCCTTCCTCGTTAGCATAAATGAAAGGTTTCCTTCATTTTACTAGGTGCCCCTCGAGGGTATAAAATAAAATTAAGGATTTTGAATATGGCAACAACTAAATTCAAAGGTACAGAAGTAGAGTTATTAGGAAATGAAGTAAATGTAGGCGATAAAGCACCAGAGATAGTAGTAGTAAACTCTGATGGTTTAGGTGATGTAAAAGTTGGTGGAGCACAAGGTGAAAAGCAACTTGTAATCGTTGTTCCTTCTTTAGACACAGGTGTATGTGCTACAGAAACTCGTAACTTCAATGCAAAAGCTTCAGAGCTTGAGGGTGTAAAAACTGTAGTTGTATCTATGGATCTTCCATTTGCTTCAGGACGTTTTTGTTCAGCTGAAGGAATCGACAAATTAACTGTTGCTTCTGACTTTAGAAACAAAGATTTTGCAAATGCTTACGGTGTACTTTTAGGTGGTTCTGTTTTAGCAGGTGTTACTTGTAGAGCTATTTTCGTAATTGATGCAAACGGTATTGTAACATACAAGGAAATTGTTCCAGAAATTACTGAAGAGCCTGCGTATGATGCTGCAATAGAAGCTGCTAAAAAATAGTAACTTCTTCTTGCCGCCATTGGTGGCAAAAAATAAGGTGAGATTATCTCATTTTATTTCTCCTTCTATTTGCATTTTGAATATTTTTTCAAAATGCAAACACTTTAATACTCCTCCCATAAATCTTTGATATAATAACTAAATTATTTTAATGAGGTAACTATGAAAAAAATTCTATCTACTATTGCTATAAGTACACTTTTAAGTGCTTCGCTCTATGCTGATATGACAAAAATTGAAATAGGTGCGGGTGCATGGTCTCAAACACCTTCTGGAACAGCTAATTACGACAGAGGTTTAGGTATCACAGGTACAAATACTTTTGATGAAACAAAAGATACTTCTGCGTATGTATGGATGCTTATTAAACATCCTATTCCTGTTCTTCCAAATATAAGACTAGAATATACGAATATCCACGCAACAGGTAAAGCAAGTGGTTCGTGGAATGGACAACCAGCTCCAGTAAATACAAATAGTGTTTTAGATATTAATGAATATGATGTTATTCCTTACTACAATTTACTAGACAATACCTTTTGGACAACACTTGATTTAGGGCTTGATGTAAAAGTCATGGATTTGGATTATAAAGTAGAACCTAACGGTGCTTTCACGGGTTATGAAGATACCTATACACTCCCTGTTCCTCTACTTTATGCAAGAGTAAGAGTAGAAATTCCATCAACAAATATAGGGCTTGAAAGTGATGCAAAATATGTAACGACCGGTTCGTCTACTATTTATGATGTGCGTGCAAAAATTGATTATACATTTGATATTTCAACAATTGTACATCCGGCTCTTGAAGTAGGGTATAGAACACAAAAAATCAAAATAGATGAAAGTAGTTCAGATGTAAAAACTGATATGGATTTTTCAGGTTTTTATGCAGGTTTAATGTTACGTTTTTAAAAGAGGGTTTTTGCCTGTGTATCTAGTATAACTATTTCACATTGCAGTTTGATGTCAAACTGCTCTTTTACTCTTTTTTGTGCTTCATTGATGAGAAAAATGGCATCTTCAAATGTGCCATTGCCATGATTGACTAAAAAGTTTGCATGCTCTGTACTAAATTCCATATTCCCGACTTTTTTACCTTTCAGCCCCACAGCTTCTATAAGTCTTCCGGCATAATCACCCTTGGGATTTTTAAAGCAGCTTCCCGCACTTGAAGTAGATGGTTGATTTGAACGCATATTTTTAAAAATAGCCACTTTTTTTTGAGAGAAGCCGTATTCTATATGAAAAGTTGCTTCTAAAATTATTTCTGCAATATCTGTATATCTGTATCCAAATTGAATTTCTTCTTTTGTTTTTATAATTTTTGGTGTTTTTATTGATACAAGATGATTGAAAATTTCAAACTCCTTGAGCCCGGCATTCATATAAACAAGCCCTCCGAGTTTCCCGGGAAGATGGGAAATGAATTCAAAATTTGCAATATTGTGCTTTTTACAAAAAGAGGCAATCTTTCCAGATGGTGTAGCCCCTCCAATTTTTAGTTGATTATCTTCTATTTTGATGTAATCATACATTTTATCAAGCATCATTAGTTTTGGGGGATTTGGTCCAACTAAGGTATTGTTGCAAGCTCCTATAATGTAATAATCATTTATATTTTTGAAATTATTTCTGAGTAGTGCAACATCAACTATAGCACCTATTTTAAAAGAAGAATATTTTGAAAAATTTATACTTTTAAACTGCATTACTCAACAAAAGTAGGAATCATATTAAAAACACTCACAGAAAAATCAGTCATTTCATTGAGCATCCATGGCATAGTAAGTACAATGACTATAACAACACCAATAATCTTAGGAATAAAAGAGAGTGTCATTTCATTGATCTGCGTGGTTGCCTGAAAAATGCTGATGGCAAGTCCGGCAAGCAAACCGGTTAAGAGTGCTGGAAGTGCTAAGTAAAGTGCTATTTGAAATGTTTGAACACCTAATCCTATAAGTTTTGCTTCCATTATGCTTCTCTTAGTTCCTTATATTCACTGGGAATTAAATAATCTTTTATATTTACAAGTGTATCATAAAACCCATGTTTGTAGCCAATTTCAAAAAGCTTGTTAATCGCTTCGTATTGAATTTCACTTAAAGATATAGAATCATCATTGGCATAAAGTTCGAGATACTTCTCAAGAGTAGAGGCATCAATGCGAACTAAATTACGTTCTATGAGCATTTCAGAGAGTCTCTCTTTATGTTCACGTGCAACGGCAACAGCTTTTGTAAGGGTAGCTTCGTATTCTATGGCTTTATTTAAAGGCAGAGAACGACGGATTGCCATACCGCCAAGAGGTAAAGGCAAATCTTTGCCCGCAAGTTCTTGCCAAATATCCCACATCTCACGTTCAACTTCGAGTTCATCTCCAAAAGTAAGTATGCTTTCATGAATGAGAACACCGGCAGCAACTGTGCCCTCTTTTACAGCATTTTCTATCTCTAAAAAGTTCATATAAGTAATGCGTGCATCAGGGTAAGCAATACGAAAAAGCATAGCATTTGTGGTATGTTTTCCACTTAAAGCGACTCTAAAATTTCGTTTTAGTTTTGTGCCTTTTCTTTTTATAAGTTTTGGACCATAACCCTCACCAAAACTAACAGCAGTCCGAAGAGGTGCATACTCTTCTTTTATATGAGGATAGAGTGCAAAACTGATGGCAACAATATCGTAAACACCTTTGAGGGCATCTTCATTCAGGGTTTGTATATCTTTTGCAATATTGTCAAAGTGTGTATCTTTCATATCTACCCAGCCAAATTTAATGGCATAGTACATAAAAATATCATCGGCGTCAGGTGAGTGTGCTATAAGAGTTTTTTTCATAGGATGATTTTAACAAAAGATGCATAAGTCTTTACTTTATTTAGATAAAATCCTGCAATATTTACATGTAAAAGAATTTCTTTAAAAATATGGCAAAATGACATAATTTTACTATAAGTGATAAAATTTACATACAATAAGTCTAAATTTCATAATAAGTGAGTCCAACATGGATGCAAACAAACAAAAATCATTAGATTTAGCTATGAAGCAAATCGACAAGGCTTTTGGAAAAGGTGCTTTAATGCGTCTTGGCGATAAAGATATAGAACCTTTACAGTCTATTAGTACAGGTTCTTTAGGACTTGACTTAGCCCTTGGTATTGGTGGAATTCCACAAGGACGTGTTGTTGAAATATATGGTCCAGAGAGCTCAGGAAAAACAACATTGGCACTGCAAATTACAGCAGAGTGTCAAAAAGATGGGGGTGTTTGTGCTTTTATAGATGCAGAACATGCCCTTGATGTTGTGTATGCAAAAAATCTCGGTGTAGATATTGATAACCTTTTGGTGTCACAGCCGGATTATGCTGAACAAGCACTTGATATTGTTGAAACGATTGCAAGAAGTGGTGCTGTTGATTTGATTGTTATTGACTCTGTTGCTGCACTTACTCCAAAAGTAGAGATTGAGGGCGAGATGAGTGATCAACAAGTAGGTTTACAGGCACGTTTGATGTCAAAAGCATTGCGTAAACTTACCGGTGTTTTAAGTAAAATGAATTGTACTGTTATTTTTATTAATCAAATTCGTATGAAAATCGGGATGATGGGTTATGGTTCTCCAGAGACAACAACAGGTGGAAATGCACTGAAATTTTATGCTTCTGTTCGTATAGACGTGCGTCGTATAGCATCACTTAAACAGGGTGAGAGTCAAATCGGTAACAGAGTAAAAGCAAAAGTTATAAAAAATAAAGTAGCCCCTCCTTTTCGTCAGGCAGAATTTGATATAATGTTCGGAGAAGGAATCTCCAAAGAGGGTGAGCTTGTTGATTATGGTGTAAAACTCGATATTGTGGACAAAAGTGGTGCATGGTTCTCTTATGGAGAAACAAAACTTGGTCAGGGTCGTGAAAATGTGAAGGCAAAGTTTAAAGATGAGCCTGAGCTTGCAAACGAAATTGAAGAGAAGATTAAACAAGCGATGGGTATTACTTCGCTTATGACTATGGACACTTCTGAAATAAATGAGGCTGATGTATAGAGGCCTCGGAGATTTTAAAATTTTAATAAGGTAAGATATATGTTTATTGATGATATAAGTGCAATTGAGGTAATGGATTCACGCGGAAACCCAACAGTAAAGACAACAGTAAAATTGAGTGATGGAACTATTGCTAGTGCTATTGTGCCTTCTGGTGCGAGTACAGGAAAGCGTGAAGCATTAGAGTTACGTGATGGCGGAAGTCGTTATATGGGCAAAGGTGTTCTTAAAGCAATAGAAAATGTAAATACACAAATTTCAGATGCTTTAATAGGAATGAGCCCATTTAATCAGGCTGTTATTGATGCAACAATGAAAGAGCTTGATGGTACAGATAATTATGGAAAACTTGGGGCTAATGCAGTGCTAGGTGTTTCAATGGCTGTATCTCGTGCTGCTGCACAAAGCCTTGGTATTCCTTTATATCGTTATTTAGGTGGAGCTAATGCAATGGTTATGCCAACACCTATGCTTAACATCATCAATGGTGGAAGCCACGCAGATAATAATGTAGATTTTCAAGAGTATATGATTATGCCGCTTGGTTTTGAAGACTTTGCAACTGCATTGCGTGCTGCATCAGAAGTGTATCATAACCTAAAATCTATTTTATCTGAAAAAGGACATAGTACCTCTTTAGGTGATGAAGGTGGGTTTGCTCCAAACCTTTCATCAAATGAAGAACCGATTCAGGTCATTATGGAAGCGATAGAAAAAGCGGGATATATTGCAGGAAAAGAGATCGCAATTGCATTAGATGTCGCTGCAAGTGAAATCACTGCAGAAGGCGGCTATAGACTTGAATCTGAAAACCGTACATTAAATAGTGAAGAGATGGTTGCTTATTATGAAAATCTTTGTGCAAAATATCCAATTGTTTCAATTGAAGATGGTTTAAGTGAAGACGATTGGGATGGATTTAAGCTTATGACTGAAAAGCTAGGCGATAAAATTCAAATCGTCGGAGATGATTTATTTGTTACTAATGCTGCTATACTTAATGAAGGAATCCAAAAAGGCGTAGCTAATTCTATTTTAATAAAACCAAATCAAATTGGTTCTATATCTGAGACAATGCTAACAGTACGTCTTGCACAACGAAATGGTTATACATGTGTTATGAGTCACCGTTCAGGTGAGAGTGAAGATGCGTTTATAGCTGATTTTGCAACTGCACTTAATTGTGGTCAGATTAAAACAGGTTCAACTGCTCGAGGTGAGCGAACTGCAAAATACAATCGTTTATTAGAAATTGAGAATGAAATTGTATACAGTGAGTATTTAGGTTCAACACTGTTTAACTAAGGTCCTTTATGAACAAAGAAGAACTTTTTGAAGAGATAGACACATCACAAACAATTACCCAAAAATATTTGGGACTCTCTTACAAAAAGTTTTTTATTGCATTTATTTTAGTTGTAGTACTTGGCGTATATCTTGGTATATTATTTTATGGAACAAATTCTATTGAAGTCCTTTTTGGGCTTCAGGATTATGAAAATTATTTGCAAGGTGAAGTGGTACGACTTAAAACGGAAAATGCAGAGTTACAACGTGAGTATTTTGAACTCAAAGAAATTTCTGCACAATAATCATATAAATTTGTTATAATGTCT
Organism: Sulfurimonas sp.; assembly: GCA_027013185.1. Lineage (GTDB taxonomy): Bacteria > Campylobacterota > Campylobacteria > Campylobacterales > Sulfurimonadaceae > Sulfurimonas. Next base: position 4,358 of record JALUXS010000045.1, on the reverse strand, counting down.
GTAAAAAAATAGGGTTAGGTATGCTGAGAATCTTTTTACTGATAAGTTTATTCTTTTTATCTGCAGAGTCACGGGAAAACCCTTTTTTCCCAATAGATTCTGCACAAGATATACCACTGACATCAAATCAGGTACAAACTGTACCGATGTTGAAAAGAGCGACGCTCACGCTTCCCTCAACAGCAAGAACAATCCAAAGTGTTACAGTCGCATATAAAAATCTTGATGGTTCGATAGTACAAAAAAAAGTTATAATAAAAAATAGAATAGACTGGCACTTGCCAATATTTATTTCACAAAATTACAATATTACCAATAGGCAAACACCTCCATTCATAAAAAAGAAAAAAAGCGCAAAAAAGCTTAGCTATAAAAAAATTACTTCTTTAAAATTTATAGCATTTTACGCTTATGAAAAAAGAGTTAAAATTCTTACAAAAGATAAATTATTAAGAAATTTTTTACTGGTAAAACCACAAAGAATAGTGTGCGATTTTAAAAGAAATACAGATATAGGAAGTTTTATAAAAAAAGCTTATAAAGGTTCTTTATTTACGAAAATAAAAGTAGGTACCCATAAAGGGTATTACCGTGTAGTTATAGAACTTGACGGGTATTATACTTATAAACTGAGTCATATTCCGGGCGGATATATGATTACACTTTTATAAAAAAGGGTGTTAAAATGAGATTGTTAATTTTGCTGATGTTAAGTATAGTAAGTGCACAGGCTGTAGTTACTATTACTCCTGTTGATATAGGGGCTAAACCTGGAATAAGCGGAACACTTAAAGGCTCTTTTCAAACAAAAAGAGGAAACACGGATAGTGATGAATATAGTGCGGCTACACGAATAGCATATGATAACAATAGCTCTTATGTAGTATGGACTGATGTCTCATTTTCTTATGCTAAAGCTTCTGGTGCTGCTTATACAAATAAAACTTATGCACATATACGTTATATTCATAAATTGTATAAAGAAAATCTTGATTGGGAAGCTTTTGTGCAGTCACAAACAGATAAATTTACGAAAATTCAAAAAAGATTATTATCCGGTATTGGTTTGAGATACCATAAAGTGATGCAAAAATATGGGAGTTTTTACATTGGATTTGGCGGTTTTGCTGAGCATATAGATTACACAACAAGTATTGATCCAAGCGAAGACAATACAAGAGCTAATATGTATATAGCTTATAAAAAAGCCTTTGCAAAAAATATGAAATTTTCATATATTGCTTATTATCAACCGAAGATAGACACTTTGAGTGATTATATTTTATCAAACTCTGTGGAATTGAAGGTTAAAATGTATAAACAGCTCTCTCTTAATTTTGCAGTGACATATAATCAAGATAGCAAACCAGCAATTGGAATAGAGAAGTATGATTTTTCTCAAAAAACAAGTTTTATGTATGACTTTTAAACAAAAGCAAGAGAGATAATGAAAGAATTACATAAATATTTACAATCACATCATGCAAGTGAAATTCACCCTGCCGAGATAGCAAAAATTTTAAAAAATCTGGATGATAAAGATTTCAGTCAAGCTATTAGACTTGTACCAAAACATCTCGTGGGAGATGTTGCATTGGCACTTCCTGACAGGTATTTCGATGATGTAGTTGAAAACATGAGTGTAGATGAACTCTCACATGCGGTGAGTGAATTAGAATCAGATGACCAGTTAGAGTTTATGCAAGAACTTGAAGATGTGGATAAACATGTAGCATCAAAAGTTTTTAACACCCTGGACGCAGAAGATAAAAAAGAGATAGCAGAACTTAAAAAGTATGATGAAGATGAAGCCGGTGCATATATGCAACTTGAAGTCTTCACCGCACATGAAGATGAGTTGGTACAAAATGTCATTAAACGATTTGCTCATTTAAGAAAAGAGAATGAACTCGAAAATATTCAAAACCTTTTTATAGTAGATAAAAATAATAAACTCCTTTATACAGTCGGTCTGGATGATTTGTTGATATTTGATTTTTCTAAGATGCTTAGAGAAAATATAGAAGCAAGTGAAGATTCTTTTGAACCAAAAAAAGCAACAGATACAGAAAATATTAAAGAAGTTGTTAGATACTTTAAAGAGTATGATTTATCTGTTATGCCTATTGTGAATGATGCAGGTATTTTACTTGGACGTATTACTTCTGATGATATTTATGATATTATTAATGAACATGCAACAGAGCAGATGTATAATCTCGCCGGTGTAGATGATGAAGCTGAAGAAGATGAAGATGTCTTAAAAGCTGCAAAAAAACGTGCCACATGGCTGGGTATTAATCTCGTAACAGCAATTGCGGCTTCTTTGGTTATCGGTTTATTTGAAAGTACAATAAATTCTATGGTAGCACTTGCCGTTTTAATGCCAATAGTCGCTTCTATGGGAGGCAATGCCGGCACACAAAGTTTGACGGTTGTTGTACGTCAATTGGCTCTTGGTGAAATTTCACATGCAGATGCTTTTAGAACAATTAAAAAAGAAGTATTGATTTCTTTGCTGAATGGTTTTCTTTTCGCTCTAGTTATTGGTATAATAGCTTGGGCATGGTTTCATATACCATTGCTTGGGGTTGTTATAGGTTTAAGCATGCTTATAAATTTATTTATGGCGGGTTTTTTCGGTGCCATGATTCCTTTACTTCTAAAAGTTTTAGGAATTGACCCTGCCATAGGAAGTACCGTTATATTAACGACTATAACGGATGTTGTGGGCTTTTTTAGCTTTTTAGCTTTAGCCAAATATATATTATTTTAAAGGATGTGTAGAAGTTGGAATTATTAGTAATATTTTTTATTCTCTCTGTTGGAATTTCTTTCTTGTGCTCTGTGCTAGAGTCAGTCTTACTTTCTGTAAATATGTCTTATGTAGCAGTGTTGGAAAAAGAGAGACCTTCTGTAGGGAAACTTTTACGGCATCATAAAGAAAACATAAACAAGTCAATAGCATCTGTTTTGATTTTAAATACTATAGCAAATACTTTGGGTGCAGCAGCCGTTGGTGCACAAGCTTCTAAAATATTTGGAAATGATGCGGTAGTGTATGTTTCTGTTATTTTAACTTTTGCTATTTTATTTTTATCAGAAATAATACCAAAAACTATAGGAGCAATTTACTGGAAACAGTTGGCTCCTGCTTCTTCTTATGTTATACAAGGGTTTATATGGATGACCTATCCAATTATTTTGACTACTTTAGCAGTCACTAACAAAATTTCTAGTGGAAAAACTGATGCCCATTTATTGACAAAAGAAGAGCTTTTAGAAAGTATGCTTATGAGTGAAGATGAAGGTATTATTGATGAAAAAGAATCTGATGTCATTGAAAATATTTTAAACCTCGATAATATTAAAGTGAATGAAGTATTGACTCCAAGAAGTGTTGTTTTTGCTTTGGATGAGAGTATGAAAATAAAAGATGTCATTAAAACCGAGCCTGCAATTTTTAAATTTTCTCGTATTCCAATTTATAAGGATTCATTAGAAGATGTCACTGGTTTGGTACTAACAAAGAAAATTTTTAAACAGGCTTTAGAAGATGATAATGTTACACTCTCTACAATTAAAAAAGATATGTTTGGCATTAATGAAAATATTCCGGTAAGTAAAGCACTTGATCTATTTATATCAAAAAAAGATCATATGTTTTTAGTGCGAGATAGTTATGATCAGACTGAAGGTATTCTTACGCTTGAAGATTGTGTTGAAACGATTTTAGGTGTGGAAATCATGGATGAAAGTGACACAACAGAAGATATGCGTGAACTTGCAAAAAGAAAAATGAAATTGAAACGCAAGGAAAAAGAGAGCTAATTTTCTCTTTTTACATGCCTGGAATTCTTGGAATTTTACCAAGTTTTGAATTACGACAGTAGACTCCCCACCCTTTTTTTAGCCAATGCCCAAAAATTGGCATAGGCAACATAAAAGCACGTTTTTCATCTCTGTAAACAAAGGCTGCACCGGCACCTGTATCCATAACACATAAAATATTTAAGTGCTCTTTGTAGCCTTTAAATTCACTGCTACCATTTTCTCTTTGTTGTATATTGTGAGCAGTGTTTTTTGCCATAACTTCTGCAACATGTCCTTGTTTTGCTCTCCAGTCATAGCCTTCAAGCGAGGCTATATCACCAATAGCATAAATATTGCTCAGACTTGCATCTTCGTTTAACACACAAGAGTAATCATCTGTTTTTATAAATCCTGCTTCATTTGTTGGTAAGTCAGATTTTTTAATGACTTCATGTCCGTTCCCTGCAGGTATAAACATGGTAAAATCTGATGCTAATTTACTTTCATCCTCAAAAATAATACCATCTTTTTCAAACTGTTTTATT
>JALUXS010000044.1 GCA_027013185.1 Sulfurimonas sp. | reverse complement strand
AGTGAAAATTTACATTTGATTTCTTTTGCAGATATTGCAGTTAAATATTTGAAAGAAAAAGGATATAAACCTTATCTCTGTAAAGATGAAGATGAAGCAAGAAAATTGGCTATAACTTTACCAGCAGAGGGACAATGGCCGTGCCTGTTTACTAAAAGCGATACAACAGGTGAGAAAGATTTTGAAGAGTTTTTTACAGATAATGAGACTTTAGATATGGATAAATTTTCTAATCTTGGAGTTATCAAGAATGAAGCTAGTTTTGATAAAAATCTTTTAAATAGTTTTGAAAATAAAATCAACTCAATGAAAAAGAACCTCTCTTGGAATAAAGAGGAAATAGTAGAAGAATTTTTAAAATTACTCCCTAATTTTGAATACGAAGATAAGAAAAAATATCTCGATGGGAAAATGTAATGCAAAAGCTAGTTGAATTTATCCAAGATATTTATAAAACAAAAGAGTTTCTTCCTCTTCATGAGCCAAGATTTATAGGAAATGAAAAAAAATATTTAAACGACTGTATAGATTCTACTTTTGTTTCAAGTGTTGGCAAATATGTTGATAGATTTGAAAAAGAGTTTGCTTCGTATATTGGCAGCAAATATGCTATAGCTACTGTAAACGGAACTTCTGCTTTACACATATCATTACTCCTTGCAGATGTAAAAGCCAATAATGAAGTTATAACCCAGCCTTTAACTTTCATAGCTACATGTAATGCTATAAGTTACATCGGTGCAAAGCCTGTTTTTGTAGATGTTGATTTAGATACTATGGGACTTTCTCCAAAATCTTTACAAGAATTTTTGGAGAAAAATTGTGAACTTGCCGATGGGCATTGTATAAATAAAACCACAAATAAAATTATAAAAGCTTGTGTTCCTATGCATACTTTTGGGCATCCCTGTAGAATTGATGAGATAAAAGATATATGTAATAAATGGTATATATCTTTAGTCGAAGATGCAGCAGAGAGTTTGGGTAGTTATTATAAAGGTAAACATACAGGAACTTTTGGCAAGCTTGGAGCGTTTAGTTTTAATGGTAATAAAATCATCACAAGTGGTGGTGGTGGAGTTATAGTAACTAATGATGAAAAGTTAGCAAAAAGAGCAAAATATCTCACGACCACTGCAAAAGTACCACACCCTTATGAATACAGACATGATGAGATAGGCTATAATTATAGAATGCCAAATATAAATGCCGCACTTTTAGTTGCTCAACTTGAACAGTTAGATAAGTTTTTAGTAAATAAAAGAGATTTAGCATCAAAATATGAAAAATTTTTCAATGTTTATAGTGAAATAAAGTTTGTAAAAGAACCACAAAACTCAAACTCAAACTATTGGCTTCAAGCAGTTATATTAAAAGATATTGATTCAAGAAATAAGTTTTTAGACTATACAAATAAAAATGAAGTTATGACAAGACCTATTTGGAAACTTATGAACGAACTAGAGATGTTTAAAGATTGTCAATGTGCTGATTTAAAACATGCTAAGTATTTAGAGCAAAGAGTTGTGAATATTTCTAGTGGGGTAGTGTTGTAATGAAGCCAGAAATCATTCTTGTAGGTGGTGGTGGACATTGCCGAAGTGTTATCGATGTTATAGAATTTGAAAATAAATACAAAATAGCTGGTATTGTTGTCAATGATATGCCAAGGTGTTCTGAAGTATTTGGTTATGAAGTAGTAGGTTGTGATGATGATTTAGAGTTTCTATTTCAAAAATATAAAAATGCAATCGTAACAATTGGACAAATAAAATCTAATCATATAAGAGTAAAGCTTTTTCAAAAATTAAAACAGATAGGCTTTGCTTTGCCTGTAATTATTTCGCCGCTAGCTTATGTTTCAAAATATGCAAAAATTGGTGAAGGAACGATAATTTTGCATCAAGCACTACTTAATGCAAATGTAAAAATTGGTAAAAATTGTATAATTAATACAAAAGCTCTTTTAGAGCATGATGTAGTTGTTGAAGACAACTGTCATATTTCTACAGCTGCTGTGGTTAATGGTGGAGTAGTGATAAAAGAAAATAGTTTTTTTGGAAGCAATGCGGTATCAAAAGAAGCTATTGAAGTAAGTGGGTTTATAAAAGCAGGGAGTGTCGTAAAATGAGTGTA
>JALUXS010000043.1 GCA_027013185.1 Sulfurimonas sp. | reverse complement strand
ATACGTTCCTAAACCTGTAAATTGGTTTGAAAAAATCTTTCAAGCTGATTATGATGATAGTGATTTAAATACGTTTGAACCTCTACCAGAGCCAAAAGAGCCTAAACCGATTGATATTATTATTGATGGCGAACAGTTTGTATATTTTAAGGGTAATGTCTCAAAATATAAGAAAAAACCGTATCAGATGACAGATTTTGAATTATATAACTATTTTCAGAGTATAGATATAGATACAGTGGATGATAAGCATTATATTTATACTAAAAATTTACTTATAAAACGTGGTTATCTTGAGGGCGAATTATTAAGATTAGACGCTATTGAAAATATGCAAAATGAATTTCAGAGTGAGGGGGTATTTTAAAATGGCATGTTTTGTAACTATTAAACGTTTATCAAAAGATACTGGATATAGTTGTTCTGAAATTTATAAATTAATTGAAGAAAAAAATTTGAATGTATATTTTCCTCGTAAAAATGGAAAAGTTTATCTTAATTATGATGAATTTAAAAAATTTATGGGTTTAAATAAAAATGATTAAATTTAGTCACTATTCATCACTATATCTTGAATTTAAAGAGCATGAACTTAAACCATCAACATATTATAAATATCAAAACATTGTTTCTGCTCGTATTCTTCCATATTTTAAAGATATAGAAATAAATACTATAAAACCATCAGATATAAAAAAGTGGCTTTATAATATTAATGATGTAGGTGCAAAATCTAAAAAACATTATATTGGTGTACTTAGTGGCATATTTCAAGAAGCTTTATATGATGATGTAATTTCAAAGAACCCTGTTAAGCAAATTCGTATGCCTAAATATGAAAAGCCTATTATTACTCCGTTTACTGCTGACGAGGTTTATACAATTTTAAATCATGCAAAAAATTATAACTATAAGCACTATTTGGCTATTGCATTTTATACGGGTATGCGTTCGGGTGAAATTATTGCATTGAAAAAAACTGATATAGATTTTCAAAGAAGATTAATAAATGTTTCTCGTTCACGTGGTATATTTGGAGAAAGTACACCAAAGACTAAATACAGTATAAGACAGATTCCTATTATAGATAGTTTACTGCCATATTTACAAGATATGTGCAATCATCACGATTATGATTATTTATTTATAAATCAGTATAAAAAACCATATAGAGATAATAATGTGTTTACTTATAAGTTTTGGGAGCCTTCACTTAAAGAATTAAATATTGAATATAGACGTCCATACAATACACGTCATACATATGCTACAAATATGCTTTATAATCAGCTCGTTTCACCTGTTCAACTTGCACAACTTTTAGGACATGCAAATACTCAAATGGTTTATGATGTATATGTAAATTATTTAGATAAACAGCTTGATAATTTTGATAATTCGATTGTAGTTTATAAGTAAGGGGTAAATAAGGGTTTTTAGTATTTTTAAATATCTCTTTGAAAGTCCCTAATTTTGGGGGTTGTGGTGCACAGAGGGGGATTTGAACCCCCACACCCGAAGGCACAACGACCTCAACGTTGCGTGTCTACCGTTCCACCACCTGCGCATTGAAAGTGATTAAAAAAGGAGAAAACTCAAAAATGAGCTCTCTCCCTGAGGTTATTTAAAAGAGTCTAACGACTATCCTAAATATGGGTTAGCGTAAAGTGCGATTAACGCGATTACTAGAGCATAAATAACTTGTGCTTCAATCATTGCAAGAGCGATGAACATTGTAGTCATAAGTTTAGCACCAAGACCTGGGTTACGTGCAGTACCAGCAATAGTTGCAGCAGCAGTATGACCCATACCTATAGCTCCACCTAATGCAGCAAGACCAAGTCCAAGACCAGCAGCAATCATAGAGTATGCTTTAAGCGTTTGGTTAGCAACTTCACCATCATTAGCGAATGCAGCAGCTGAAAAAGCTACTAAAAGAAAAAGAATTTTTTTCATAATATATCCTTAAAATAATTACAACCCGTTCGGCTAGCGTAACCTCATCTTGTGATGAAGCAACCCAAACATAAATGCCTAGATTTCCCTACTAGAAATTGATGTTGGAATTATAGACCTAAAGAGATTTTATTTCCCTTAAATTCCAAAATTTCTACGGTGATTTTATCACCCTCTTGTAAAACATCATTCACATTTTCAACACGTTTATCTTGAGATAATTTAGATATATGAAGCAATCCATCTGTTCCATCAGGAAGTTCAACAAAAGCACCGAAGTCAACTATTTTTTTAACAGTCCCTTCATATTTCTCCCCTACTTGGTACTTAATTTTTTCTTTTTTTGGCGTAGATACAATTTTATGAATATGTGCTTTTGCACCTTGAACGCCCTCTTTATTTTTACCTGTAATTTTTACTTTACCGTCTTTTTTATCTATATCTATCGCTACTTCAAATTTTTCAATCATTTCACGAATTGTTTTTCCTGCCTGACCGATAATTTCACCAATAAATCCAGGATCAATATGAAAAAATTCTGTTGCAGGAAGCACCCCATCATTAAATTCTATTTTAGACTCTGCTTCAAGCATAATATCAATTATATGAGCACGCCCTTCTTTTGCTTGATAAAGTGCTTCTTTTAATATATTAAGACTTATACCGCCGAGTTTAATATCCATCTGCATTGCAGTAATTCCATTTTTAGAACCTGTTACTTTAAAGTCCATATCACCATCATGATCTTCAAGTCCCATAATATCTGAAAGTATTGCATACTCGTCACCCTCACTTACCATACCCATGGCAATTCCCGCTATGGTATCGCTTGTTTGGATATCTGCTGCTTTAAGAGCCAAATATCCACCACATACTGTCGCCATTGAAGATGATCCGTTTGATTCTAAAATTTCAGAAACTAAACGAACTGTTTGACCGTCAAGATTAACAACTGCTTCAAGAGCACGTTTTGCAAGATTACCATGTCCTAGTTCTCGTCTTTTTGTTCCCATAACAGGAGAAGCTTCACCGACTGAAAAACCTGGAAAATTATAATGCACCATAAAGTTTTCATTTTGCGTGCCAGCATCGGTCAAACTCTCAAACATTTGTGCATCTTTGGGACCACCCATAGTTAAAGAAACGAGAGCTTGCGTTTGTCCACGTGTAAATAGACAAGAAGAGTGTGCCGCCGGCAATACATTAGTATCTATTGTAATAGGACGGACTTCTGTAAGTTGACGTCCATCAGCCCGAACTTTTGTTTGAAGTATTTGTGAACGAACTTGCTCTTTTTTTATTGCCTCTATTGCGGCTTTAAGTTCTAATTCATCCCACTCAATATTGTTTGTCAAAATTCGTTTTCTTAAATTTCTCAAAGCAGTTGAACGTTCAGATTTTGCCATTTGATTCATTGCATCTGCAATATCATCCATATGATGCTCTTTTACAAATGCCAGCATTTCTTCATTTAAAGCATCTATTTTTAAATCTAAAGGTTTTATATCTTTTTGATACGGGCCAAATGCTATTTCATATTCAACATTAGCGGCAAAAAGAACTTTTTCTGTTTTATCTAAAACGCCAATTAATTCATCTTCTGCCATTGCATTTGAAACATGCGTATCTAATACAACTGTACCCAAACCCGGATCCATCATCGGATCAAGCATCGGTTCGTATGTATCTTCAACTTCGACTTTTTCACTTCCAATTGCACGCATTTCAATCATCAATAAATCATCTTTTGTTCCTGAAAGGTACAAGTCTAAAGTAGAATTTTTTAATTGTGTTAACGTTGGATTTAAGATAATCTCACCATCAACTTTTGCTGCACGTACAGCTGATACACTACTGTTAATATCTATATCTGACGTAAATAGTGCTGCAGATGCTGCATTTAAAGCGAGAACTTGCATATCTGATTCAGCATCTGCAGAAAAAACCATAATAGTTATTTGTGTAGGATGACCAAAACCTTTAGGAAAAAGAGGACGTAGACTTCTGTCTACGATACGAGACGTTAATGTTTCAAAATCACTTGGTTTTGTTTCTCGTTTAAAAAAACCACCGGGAATTTTTCCTGCTGCATACGTTTTTTCAATATACTGTACAGTTAAAGGGAGAAAATCATCTTTTACTATCTCTGTTTCATCAATAACTACCGTAGCCAATACTACAGTTTTTCCTGATTTGAGCCATGCTGAACCATTCGCCTGCTTTGCAACATACCCAAATGAGTATTCTTCAACTCTATTTTCTAATTCTAATTTCACATCATACTTCATCTATTATCCTTTAAATCTTTGCTGAGTATTTCTTCAATTTTTTCATCGCCCATTTCTTTTAAACATTCATAGTAGAGTGATGTTTCTACATAATCATCAATGTCATACAGGAAAAATATATCATCTACAAAAGTTTCTAATAATTCTAATACATCACTCGGTAATACAGGTGTGGCAATATAAACTGCTTTTGGTTTTTGAGCTAGAATGGTTTTAAGAGCCGTCATAAACTTGCTTCCGGTCTCGCTTCCCTCATCAACTAGTAAAACGACTTCATTTTCCATAAAAGGAAAAGGTTTTCCTTTACGATACTTATAAATATGGCTAAGTATATCTTCTTCATGCTTTCTATGTGCTTGACCATAAATATAATCATACTGTATTTCAAAAGCATCAATTAATTCTTCATTGAGAACTATTTCTTCTGTTTCACTTACACGAGCTACTTCACATTCTGAATTATTAGGTGCCATTATTGCTTCTAAAAACAAAATTTCTAAATTATTTTTCAATTTTCCTTTAATATAGGATGCCAATTCAAGACCACCCTTGGAAACGGCAACAATATTCCAAGATTCATCTTTTAATTTTTGCATAGGAAGCACATCTAAAAGCTTTTTTGCAGCATCTTCACGATTTTTTAGTATATTTTTATACTTTTGCATCAGCACTTTCTCCTATTTCTTTTCATTTGGCAATTTGTATGATAGAAGAGAACTATTTGCATTCGCTTGCATCAATGGTTTTAAAACTATTGTTAAGTAAATATACCTGTCATATACAGATGAACTTGCAGAACCGATTGTTGTCAGGACTGGTCTATTATTTTCTGTATATTGTATGCCAAACTCCCAGCATCTTTTTTGATACATAAAGCCCAAAGACATACTTTTTCTCTCTTTTAATTCAATATCATAATTATAACTTGCATTATAAGAATAATGCTTATTGTAGGTATATTTTATTGTTGATGTAAAATAGCTTGTAAAAGGAGTATATGTTGGTGTTTTTGGTAAAAAGGTATCTTTAAAAAGATGTGAAAGTAATACATTAAAGCCATATTTATTAAAAGATACTTGGTTAAATATTTTTGAAAATTTATTTTGGTCATAATTATAAAACATATTATTATAATATGATAAAAAGCTTGTTATTTTATAATCAAGTTCATTTTCCAAATCACCGTATCTTTGTGTACCAGACTCATAAGAAATATTTTGTGAAAGCCTATGATATAGAATCTCTTTTGCCGAAGCATCATAAAAATACTGTGTAAAATTAAGTTGCATATCATTTTGAATAGCTGCTATATTATAAAACTCACATCTTTGGGCATAGGTTGCATCTGATTTATTGGTAAAATCGGAACAATATGCTTCATTATCTTCATAAAATCCATCTTTTTGACTCCAACCTTTTCTATTATACTGTAATTCCAAGCCCATAACATGACTAAAATTTTTATACGAACGTGTTAATTGTGTTGAAGCAGAAAGTGTATGATAATTTCGTATATAAGAACCATTATTATATGTAAAACCGCTGATAGGCGTTTGCTCATGTCCACTAAACTGTGAATTTTGTAAATATATATTGGCTTTGTATGATACATTGAGATATTCATCAAACAAAGATGTTTGCAAAGTCACAGGTAAATTTACATCTGTTTGAACTACCTTTTTATTTATAATTCTTTGAATATTATTACTTTGCACATCAAAAGAGTATAAAAGGTGATCTTTTAAAAATGTATCTAAATAATGATGGTACTGAATTGTCGGTAGTTTTTGTAATGTATTATCATTTGTTTGCAGAGTTAAATCTTCATAATATTTAAAATAAGCCCCTATATAATCATCATTTGTATTGTAAAACATATTAACACGCGAAAGTACCTGTGTTGCAGTTGCCAGGTTCGTTGTATTATTACTTGAGAGGTTAATATAATCTACATCATTCATATGATTTATATCTGCATATATACCAGACTGCCCTTCTAAGTTGACATTAAACCATTGATTAAGTGGGTTTGTATTTGTATATTTAAAATTAAATCCATAATGTGATTGATTTTGCAGATTATTTTGCAGAAAATAATTTTCATTTTCTTTAAAATATCCTGTTTTAAATTCTCCATGTGAAACAGGTGAATCAACAAATCTGAAAGTAGAATAAACTCCCTTTCCGCGTGTTGTTCTTATTTGAGGATCAATTTCTAAATCCCACCAGTTTTGCTCAGCTATATAAATTGGCTGTTCATAATAAAAACCTTCGGTTGAAGAAATACCAAAAGAAGGTTTTAGCAAACCTGTTCGTCGCGTTGTATCAAGAGAATAACCAAAATAAGGAGTATATAAAACAGGAATATCATAAATATAGAGTCTGGTATTGTAAAGATTTAACCATTTTGAATCAGAATTATAATCAGAAGAAGAAAAATCCATAGTCCATAATGGATTAATTGGATTACACCCGCTGACACTTCCTGATTTTATATTCATTTCTTGTGCTTTTGCTTGGCCTTCATTAGCACTTATCCAAACATCTGATTTTGCATCAAGCATATAAAAAGGTTTAAAATAACGCTCTTTTTTTGCAAGGTTTAATTTGGCATATTTGCCTAAAACTTTATACTTTTTATCATGATTGACACGTACATGTCCAAAAAGTTCTAAATCTTGCGTAATTCTATTATATACTGCTTTATCTGCCGTTAAAAAGTAATCTTTATAAACTACTGTTACCCCGCCGCTTGCATTTACAATATTTTCTTGAGAATTTACACTTGAGGAATATATTTCTACTTTATCATCAGCATATACAGTTACAAGCAATAATGAAAGTACTAAGAAGACATATTTAAGCATCTATAACCAAAGTTTTTGCTGTTTTATCGTGCCATGTTTGACGAGCGGGATCCATCATACCCCATAAGAAACCAAGATAAAAGAGCATTTCACTGATAATTCTAAAGATTGCTCTGTTTAAGGAAATAGAAAAACTAGGATTACCTAGAGTTGCTATATCAATAACTCTGATTTTCATAGCTATTTTTCCAAGTGTTGCCCCATACTGCATAACAAAGAATGTTTGATAAACAATTTTCATAAGTATGTATTGCATAACATATGTATTTGTAAGTATAATTATATCTTCAATTGTTTTAGCATTAGAAAATGAATCAGACATAGCAATTATAAGTAAAAATGACAACAACAGCTCATCTATAAAAAAGGCCACCGCCCTTTTCCATCTAGCTGCAAGTGTTAAATGTTCACGACTGAGCAGATTCTCTATATCTTCATTCAAAGTTATACTTCCTACAAAGCTTGATAGGCTATATCGGTACGAAGTTTTTTGCCGGCAAAATGTACTTGTCCGCATCGTAGGTAGGCTCTATCTCTTGCTTGTTTTATACTTTCGCCTAAACCGACACATACTAAGACACGTCCACCCGTTGCATAGAGTTTATCATCTTCCATTGCTACGCCAGCAAATGAAATATGTGTATTTTTTTCTATCTCTTCATGTTTCACATCATCTAAAATAATTTCTGCAGGAGTTGAAGCACTATAAGGATAATTTCCACTTGCCATTACTACACCCACAGCATACTGCTTTGAAAATTTCACTTCTATATCGCTTAAACGATTTGTTGCTGCTTTATAAAACATATCTGATACGCTTGATGTCATTAATGGCATCAATATTTCACACTCAGGATCCCCAAAGCGTACATTAAATTCTAATGTTATAGGCTCACCGTTTACAACCATAATACCGATAAAAAGGACACCTTCAAATGGAGCACCCTCTTTTTGCATACCATCAAGCGTAGGACGAATAATTCTTTCCCTTACTTTTTGATAAAGTTCTTCATCTACAAGTGGTGTTGGAGCATATGCACCCATTCCTCCTGTATTTGGTCCTTCATCACCATCAAGTAAACGTTTATGATCTTGTGCAGCAGGTAGTAAAATATAATCTTTTCCATCACAAACTGCAAACATTGAAAGCTCGTAGCCGTCTAAAAACTCTTCAACAATAACTTTTTTACCTGCATCTCCAAAACTTTTTCCGCTAAGCATTTCAGAAATTGCTTTTTTTGCTTCATCATGGCTTTGTGCGATAATAACACCTTTACCCCCGCATAAACCATCAGCTTTAACAACGATAGGCACTTCTAAAGTATTGGTAAATTTAAATAAATCTTCAATAGAGTCACTTTCAATGTATTTTGCAGTAGGAATATTATATTTTGCCAAAAAGTTTTTCATATATACTTTTGAGCCTTCAAGTTGTGCCGCTTCTTTGCCTGGCCCAAAAATAGTTAAACCTTGTGCTTTGAATATATCTACAACCCCATCAACAAGTGGTGCTTCAGGCCCAACAATAGTAAGTTCTATACTGTTTTTTTTTGCAAATTTTGCTAAATCATTATAATCTTTGATATTTAAATTGGTACCTAGATTATTTGTTGCACCATTTCCAGGTTGAAAAAAAAGTTCATGTTCTTCTTCTTCATTTTTTATAGCACGAGCAATAGAATACTCTCGTCCACCGCTACCTAAGATTAATATTTTCATTCACATCTCCATAAATTATTAAAAAATTTACTTATACCACCACAATGGCATAAATACATCTTTAATTAAAAAAGCACTTAGTAAATAATGTAATCCAAGCAGCCGTCACACTATTGGCTTGGTTCTAAAAAGCCTAATTTGGGTGAAGAGAGGACTATCTAACGGCGACAATCTCATCGGCAGAGTAAACGTACCTCAAGCGATATCATCGACACACGACAACCCTACTTATTCACAATTTGAATATGTAGAACCCTCATATGGGTGTTGACACGAACTACTCAGACTAACAGTATCATTATACAAAAAAAATGCTTGTTTTTATTTTAGAGAACTAGCTATTTGCATACAACTTTCAATTGTTGTCTTACTAGAGAGCATAAAATCAATATTTTGAGGGATTGCTTTTGCCGTTGTTGTGCCAATTACTATAATCTTATGCGTATGCAACAAATTATGATTTTTTAAAAAACATTTGACACTTGATGGAGATGTAAAAATCAAGACAGCATCATTTTCTACGTTTATATCCTCAATTGCCATAGAACAGTCACTTTCATAAACAATCTTTTCATCTATAGAGTAAGCATCTTTTTTACATGTAGAGACAAAATCGGACGCAACAACCTTTGCACGCAAATAGAGCCATTTTTTATTTTTAGGATAGGATTTAATTTGTTCTATAAGATTATCACCATATCCTTTTCCCACGGCCAGCACATTTCCGCCCAAGTTTTCAAAACTTTTTGCACTTTGAGCAGAGACACATAATGCAGGTTTTAAAAGGTACTCTTTATTTGCATATTGTTCAAGTGCTTTTGAAGCCTGTTTTGAAGTGATAATTAAATAATCATATTTTGAAAAATTAATTTTAGGTTGAAAAAAAGTAACATCAAGAGAATTGACACTTATCGCATCAGGATGAGAAGAGATAGAAAAAAGATAAATTGGTTTATTATTCATATATAGTCCTAAGTTACATAGCATGAATCGTAAAAAGTTTGATGTAATTTGGAATGTTTTTAGGTTAAGGCATAGTTAATCTATGCCGATGCCTAAATCATTTTAAAGTGCATTGAAATTTTTCTCGATTTATTCCCATTCTATTGTTGCTGGCGGTTTACTTGATATATCATAAACTACACGATTAATTCCATCTACCTCATTGATAATTCTACGAGAAATCCTCTCTAGTAAATCATGTGGAAGATGGGCAAATGTTGCCGTCATTCCATCAACTGCTTCAACAACTCGTACACATACCGTATTGTCATATGTTCTGTTATCGCCCATAACTCCGACTGATTTTACATTAAGCAGTACTGTAAATGCTTGCCATGTTTTTGTATAATATCCACTTGCTTTTAATTCCTCAAGCAAAATAACATCAGCTTCACGAAGTAGTGTTAAATCAGTGCTGTTTACATCACCCATAATTCTAATTGCAAGTCCCGGCCCAGGGAAAGGATGACGGTTTACCATAGATTCGGGCAAACCAAGTTCCAAACCGATTTTTCGTACTTCATCTTTAAAAAGTTCACGCAAAGGTTCAATCAGTTCAAAATCCATCCAATCAGGCAGACCACCCACATTATGGTGTGATTTTATCACTTCTGATGGACCATTTACCGAGATGGACTCAATAACATCAGGATACAATGTTCCTTGTGCTAAAAACTTGATGCCATCATGTTTTTTTGCCTCTTTTTCAAACTCTTCTATAAAAGTATGTCCAATAATTTTACGTTTCTTCTCAGGATCACTAACACCCTCTAATTTTCCTAGAAAATTATCTACGGCGTCAACAGTAATCAAAGGAACTTTAAGATTAATTTTAAATACTGCCTCAACTTCTTCTCGTTCACCTTTTCTTAAAAGACCATTATCTACAAAAACAGGAACGAGCTGATCACCTATTGCTTCATACAACATTGCTGCAACAACAGAACTATCAACACCGCCACTTAAACCACAGAGGACTTTTCCATCACCAACTTTTTCACGAATTGATTCTATTTGCTGCTTAAGGAAATGCTCCATTTTCCATTTTTCGCTTACACCACAGATATGTTTTGCAAAATTACGAAGCATTAAATAACCCTCTTCAGAGTGCTGTACTTCTGGATGAAATTGCATTGCATACACACGTTTTTCATCATTTGCAATAGCTGCATAAGGAGAGTTATCAGATGTTGCTATAACCTTGAAACCTTCAGGAAGCGTCTCTACTCTGTCAGAATGGCTCATCCAAACAATTCTACGATTATCACACTCATCAAACAACGGTGAAACAGCATCTGGATAGCCTTCAATATCAAGTTCTGCCTTTCCATATTCATGATGATTAGAACGTATAACACTTCCACCAAAATCAACTGCAATTCTTTGCATACCATAACAAATGCCAAGCACAGGAATACCCATAGTGTAAACACCTTGGTCAACTTCATAAGCATCTTCATTATAAACAGAAGATGGTCCACCGCTGAGTATAATACCTTTTGGATTTTTTGCCTGAATATCTTCTATCTTTGTATGATAAGGAAGAATTTCACAGTATATTTTGTCTTCACGAAGACGACGAGCTATAAGTTGCGTGTATTGAGAGCCAAAGTCTAAAACTATAATGCTAACATTTGTCATTTTAAATGCCTTTTTCTATTTGTAAATAAATAATTATGAAAGAATACAATAAATAAGATTAATGTTTGATTTGCTACATGTAAGATTTTTACATGTAACAAATATGTTTAAAAAAAGAAGAAGAGGCCTAATAAAGTCCCATTATTTCAAATTGTGCATACCAGATAATAATAGAAACAATATAGCCTACCAAAATAGTCCATGCATGTTTCATATGTGAACCAAAGGTATAAATACCTCGAAGTTTCCCCATAACACCAACGCCAGCAGCAGAACCAAAGCTAATAAGACTACCACCAATACCTGCTGTCATAGTCACCAACATCCATTGTGCGGTATCCATTTGAGGAGAAGCTTTTAAAATAGCACTCATAACTGGTACATTGTCTACAATTGCTGAAAGAAATCCAACACCCACATTTGCAGCAGTCGGACCGACTAAATCGTATAAATGATGTACATATTGTAAAAAACCTAGAAAGTGTAAAGCACCGACTGCCGAAAGAATACCAAAGAAGAAAAGAAGTGTATCATTCTCAACTTTTTCCATATTTACATAAATATTAAAACTGTTTTTGCCTTTTCTTTTGAGTTGGAATGAATATAGTTTCAAAATTGCCAAACCAAACATCATGCCCCACATTGCTGGAAAATGGAAAAATGTATGTCCAAGGACGGCAATTACAATAGTAAGTACACCCAAATAAACAACTGTTATACCACCATCAAGAACAACAGGCTTCTTTTCTGTTGCCCCATCAAACGGTGGTTCGCCTGCCGGAACCGATAAAGAAAGTAAAAATGCCGTAATACCCCAGCCAACTACAGAAGCTGGAAAAAGATAAAGAAAATCTACAAATTCACCCTTACCCGCTGTCCAAGACATCAATGTTGTAATATCACCAAACGGAGACCAAGCACCACCGGCATTTGCAGCTACAACAATATTGATGGCACCCGGTACTAAAAAGGCAAGATTTTTCTTATCAATTGTAAAAAGTACCGTTGAGAGGATGAGTGCTGTTGTCAAGTTATCTGCTACAGGAGAGATAAAAAACGCCAAAAATCCAGTCAGCCAAAAAAGTTTTTTATAAGTATAGCCTTTTGAAACAAGTTTATACTTCATTAAATCAAACACACCACGTTCTAAAAGAGTTTCGATAAATGTCATAGCCACAAGCAAGAAAAAGAAAATCTCAGAAATTTCAAGAATCAAATGTTCCAATTCATCATGAACAGCGTCAGGATTCAAACCGTTTATCGCATAATAAATACCAATAAGCATAAACATAAACGTACCGGCAAAAAGTGCTGGTTTTGATTTATTTATCTCATACTTTTCTTCTGTAGCGATAAAATAATACGCTATAACAAAGACTGCTAAACTAGCCCATCCTACCCAAGTCGTTGCAAGGTTTATAACCCCGTGTTCCATTAATTCTCCTCTTGTATTGTGTGAACCCCTATAGATTCACTTCTGTTTAATGCAGATATTACTATCTCTTTTGCCGTTAGTAAACGGAATTTTAGAAGTTTACCAATATTTTCATTTAAAAGGGCATTAATTGTCGACAAAGCATCATTTAATCCATTTTTTGTACGAATTATGGAAACATTTTCCCACATTATTCGTCTTAATTGATCTTTTTTTACCTTATCATCTTTAAGACTCATAATTTCATCATCAAGTTCAAATGTTTTAAATACTTTTTCATTGTCTATAGTTTTCATAATATCATCAACAGCTCTTTTGGCAAACACCAAACCTTCAAGTAAAGAGTTAGATGCAAGTCTATTCGCTCCATGCACTCTTGTTGAAGCAACTTCACCCACGGCGTATAAATTTTTCACAGTAGGTACTTTTGCATTTAAATCAGTTCGTATACCGCCAATGGCATAATGAAATGCCGGAGATATAGGAACTCTTTGCTGTGGAACGCTAAACCCGAGTGCTCTTAGATTTTTGTATATATTTGGAAATCTGTGTTTAAAATAATCTTCTTCAAAATTTTCACAATTCAAATATACATGCATACCTGTTTTTTTCTTGTATTTGTAAATTGCCTTGCTCACGATGTCACGCGAAGCTAGTTCTCCCCGTTCATCATAATCAAATAAGAACCTTCTTCCTGCTTCATCTTCTATAGTAGCACCTTCCCCTCGAAGTGCCTCTGTTAAAAGCATTTTCTGTGCATTATTTGAATTTACAAATACAGTAGGATGAAATTGCAGCATTTCCATTCTGTCAAGTTCTATACCTTTCATTATACAAAGTCCTTGCATATCAGCACTAATACATGGTGCATTCGTATGATATGCATACAACGAGCCTACACCCCCACTTGCAATAATGACATTTTTTGCATAGATATTTTTTCTGTGCCTATGATCAAGTACAGTTACTCCGTAACATTCACCCTTATTTATAAGTAAATCCACCACTCTTGCATCACTCAGCATTGCATGTGAATTTTGTTCTAACAAAAAATGATGTAAATATCTTCCTGTTGCATCGCCCCCTGCATGTAAAATACGCTTACAAGAGTGTGCCGCTTCTTTTGTATAAAGCAACTCACCATTTTCATTTACATCAAAATGAAATCCGTGTTGTATTAAATCATCAATTGCCTGACGAGAATTTTCACTTAAAACATCAACAGCTTTTTCATCACACAATCCATCTCCTGCCGCAAGTGTATCTTTTATATGAAAAGGAATATCTGCTTTATCACGGGCAAGGGCTATACCTCCCTGTGCATAAAAAGTATTACATTTAAATGTTTCACGTTTATTGATTAAAAGTACTTTTTTATCTTGTGGAATATTCATACTTGCATACAAACCCGCAACACCTGCACCTATTATAATTACATCATATTTTATCATTATTGTGTACAGCTCTCATTATTTTCATTGTTAAACTCTTTTTTCTTAATAATAAATTTAACATTTTTATCACCTTTTGGTGCTTCTTTTTCATAATATGGCGGTGCTTTGTATCCGCATGCACTTACACTTAACAAAAAGCTTGCTATAATTAGCAGATGAAAAACAGCAGTGATATTATTAATTCTCTTCAAAATAAACCTCAATTTTCTAAATTAT
>JALUXS010000042.1 GCA_027013185.1 Sulfurimonas sp. | reverse complement strand
TATCCAAATATAAGTGTATAGATAAAATACAGTCAATATTTAGTCCTCCATTGCAAAAGATGATAAAATTTGCATACATAAAGAATCATACACTTTTTTTCGTTTTGAATCATCCCGGTGCCAAACAAGAATTTGATAATAATATACAAAGCATTAAAAGTGCTTTAAAGTTTTATACTCCAAGTGAATGTGAAGATGACAATATACAAGATATTAAAGCATTTGTAACACATTCTCCCACATCGCATAAAGATTTACATGTAGGAATAAAAGCAAAAGAAATTGAAACATATAAAGAGCGTTCAAGCGGTAACTTTTCAATTAGCGTCAAAGATGAAAAGCTTAAAGAATTAATACGCTCAATACAAAACATTATAAAAAAGAACAATGACACTTAAAGAAAAAATAAAACAACTCCCTACTGCTCCGGGTGTTTACCAATACTTTGACAAAAATGGGCATCTACTTTATATAGGAAAAGCAAAAAATCTTGCAAACAGGGTAAAAAGTTACTGGCAATTTACACCTGAACTTCATGCACATTCAAATTTATCTCTGCGTATTACAAAAATGATACATCAGACTGTTTCAATGCATTACATAGTTGTCAATTCTGAACATGATGCACTTATACTTGAAAACTCACTTATCAAGCAACTGAATCCAAAATACAATATTTTACTTCGCGATGATAAAACTTTTCCTTATATATATATAGATAATTCTCTTGATTTTCCCCGTTTTGAAATCACAAGAAAAGTTATAAAGAGTAAAGACATCACTTATTATGGTCCTTTTTCTGTTGGAGCGAGGGATATTCTCAACTCTTTGTATGATATTTGTAAACTTGTGCAAAAAAAAGGCTGTCTTAAATCTAAAAAACTCTGTTTATATCATCAAATAGGAAAATGTCTTGGTCCTTGTGAACTTCCAATTAGCAAACAGAGATACGCAGAGGAAGTCGATTTAGCAACACAACTTATAAAAAACAAAAGCGAACTTATCAACAGGCTTCAAGAGAAAATGGAATTTTATGCACAAAATCTTCGCTTTGAAGAGGCAGCCACGCTTCGAGACAGCATTGAAAAGATAGAACGCTCCCAAATAAAAAGTGATATTGATTTTGCTACTAACGAAAATTATGATATTTTTGCCGTTGAACATTCCTCATCACGAGCTGTAGTTGTTAAAATATTTATGCGTCATGGAAAAATCATTTCCTCTTCTCATGAATATATCAATTTACATGAAGGATTTGATGCAAATGAGATTTATTCAAGAGCTCTGCTTAGTTTTTATAAAGATGAAAAACCGCCCATCATAGCACCCATACTTATTGCCGATACATTTGAAGACCAACAGTTAGTCCAACAACACCTTACAAAGCTTTTTGAAAAAAAAGCACATATTAGTCTCCCTCAAAGAGGCAAGAAAAAAGACCTTATTTCACTGGCAAAATTAAATGCAACAGAACTTCTCAAAAAAGACAAAGAAAGTTTTAACAGCAAAATTTTAGAAGATATGCAAGAGCTGTGCCAATTAGACAAAATGCCAAACAGAGTAGAAGTCTTTGACAATTCACATATGTCAGGCGTTGCAACGGTAGGGGCTATGATAGTTTATGAAAATGGAAAATTTGACAAGAAATCATATAGAACATATCATTTACATGTAAAAGATGAGTATGGACAAATGAGAGAAACACTCAGCAGACGCGTAGCAAGTTTTGAAAAAAATTCTCCTCCTGACTTATGGATTTTAGATGGAGGGGCAACCTTATTAAAACTTGCCTTAGATATTTTAGAATCAAATGGTGTTATTCTGGATGTTATAGCAATTTCAAAAGAAAAAGTTGATGCAAAAGCACACCGTGCAAAGGGAAAAGCACAAGATATTCTCTATACAAAAGATGAAATTTTCAGACTTCAAACAAGTGACAAACGTTTGCAATGGGCACAAAATTTACGAGATGAAGCACATCGAAGTGCTATCACTTTTCACAAAAAAACAAAACTAAAAATAGATCAAGAAAGCAAACTTTTAAGTTTACATGGTATTTCTGCTGCAAAAGTTCAAAAACTATTGAAGCACTTTGGAACTTTTGAAGCACTCAAAGATGTAACATTTGATGATATTAGTTCACTTTTAAATACAAAAGATGCAAAAACTATCAAAAATTTTTATAACTAAGTTTTTTTTTCACTCCTTTATGATATATTTGTGACATTTCAAATAAGTAGCTAATTATAAGGTTTTTTAATGAGTAAAATTATTCCTGTAGACGAAGAGTATTTTTTTGATGGAAATGTCATCATTTCCCAAACAGATTTAAAAGGTGTCATTACATATGCCAATAGGCTTTTTTGTAGTGTATCAGGGTATAAAGCAGAAGAACTTATAGGAAAACCTCATAACATTCTTAGGCATCCTGATATGCCTCGTGCTGTTTTTGCAAAAATGTGGGAAACCATTCAAGGCGGACAGGCATGGAACGGGCTTGTTAAAAACTTACGAAAAGATGGCCTTTATTATTGGGTTGATACAGAAATTTTGCCTATTCGTAATGCTGATAATGAGATAACCGGATACATTGCTGCAAGAAAAGCAGCATCCCGTAAAGACATACAAGAGACAGAAGAAATATACAAAAAAATGCTTGAAGCAGAGTAAAAAGGGATAAATAATGCTAATTTATAATTTTCAAAAAGAGTTTTTAGGGATTGATGAAAAAGATTTGCATACCCTTGGGTATAAAGATTTGGCTGCTTTACGTGCAGAGGTAACAGATTTCGCTGATTTATTTGTAAAAACACCTGGTTATATTCATAATTTTCAGCATGTTCATTGGATAGATTTTATTGCTTGTGCAGAGTCCAATGAAGAATCAAAAGTTATTATCAATGCAAATGCGAAAAGCTACAGGGCAGTGATTTCAATAAGCAATGCATACCTTGTAGATAATCCAAACCAAAAAGCATACCTTATTTCCTTAAATAATCTTCGAGCACTTACAAATGATGAATATGAACATATTTCTGCAGATATAGCCCAAAAACCTGCTCCGACACTCAAACAAACATCTTCACAAACGATAACACCAGAAACTCCACTCGTTGTTGATGCCTATGATGAAGAACCTTTAGAAGAGACGAATATTCCACAAATGGATGAGATGCTTGATGTGGGAGACTTAAGTTTTGATGTTGAGGAAGAAAGTGCTATACCGACTCCAGAAATTCCAACTCAAGTAATGCCCAATCCAGAAGCTGAAAAATTAGAAAATGCACTCAGTGCTTATACCTATGACCCACATATTGCTTCTAAAGAGCTTGGTCTACCGCTGGATTTGATTGAAGAATTTATACAAGATTTTATAGATCAAGCAAATGACTTCAAAGAGGGACTCTACAAAGCGCTTCATAACGGAGACATTGACAATGTAAAAATTCTTTCTCACAAACTTAAAGGAGTTGCGGCAAATTTACGCATAGAAGATGCATATGAAGTACTTTCTGTTATAAATGCTGCAACAGACGCAGATGCCATTAAAATCAATTTAGATGCTTTTTACAAAATCATTACAAAACTTTCAAGAAAAGATATCAACCCGGAACCAGAGATAAAAGATACTGATGTACCCGATAAAATTGATATACCAGAACTCGTAGATGACGACTTTTTAAATATTGATGATGAAAAATTAGATATCAGCCTTGATGAGCCTGAAAATACAGAAGAACCGCTAGAACTTAGTCTTAATGAATCTGAAGATGTACAAGAAGGACTAGAACTCAAAGTGGATGAAGATCAGGATGAAGATAAAAGTGAAGATGAAGATGCAACTGAACTAAACGCACAAGAGTATTCCAAAAAAAAGATTGCCAATGAAATAGGCATAGATTTTGCAACGTTTACTGAACTCTTTAAAGATTTCGTTGAGGAAGCACATACTCTTTTTGATAAAATGAACGCGGCATTAGATGATGATAATAATGATAGTTTAAAAATTCAAGTACTCAAATTCAAAGGCATGTGCGATAATATGCGTATGCATACTTTTGCAGATGAGCTTGAAGTACTTATGCACTCAGACGATAAAGAAAGTATACGTGAAGCAATTAATAAAATTGATTCTGCTATAACAAAAATTTTACAACTAAAGGATTAATCAATGCAAATAGGCTTAAAAAATAGACTGAAACTTATCAGTTTATTACCAATTATTATTTTATTTTCTGTAACAAGTTATTTTGTTTACAATTCTTATGAAAATTATAAAGCAGCCCAGTTACTTCAGGATAAACTCTCTACAAATAGAGAACTTAATAACTTGTTAACAAATATTTCTCGTGAAAGAGGAATGACTGTAATGTATCTCGGAAATTCTTCACCAAATACATTAAAATCACTTGTAAAACAACGTAAACTTGTGGATGAAAAAGAAGCATTATATTTCAAACACAACCATACAAAATCTTCAAAAAATACTTTAGCAACTGCCCTGCAAAAGATAAAAAAGGCAAGAGTATTAGTAGATAAGCATGAAGCAAATTTTAATCATATTTATAATGATGTGTATGGTAAAGCACAAGCTATAGCACTAAAAAAACTTGAAACAATTACATCAGATCAATTAGATACAAAAATTAATTCTTACTCATCTGTTTATATTTCATTTGTACGAGCCAATGAGTATACTGCAGCAGAACGTGACTTTATTTCTTTTACCCTTGCACGTTCAACAGCAATGGAAGAAGAAGAGATTAATAAATGGATATCATTAATAGCAAAAGCTGATGCCCTAAATTATAATACGCTCAAAAATTCTCAATTAATAAAAAAATTAAATACCATATTTAAAAATGAAGACACTGTTGAATTATTTGAGGATATTAATACAGAAAGAGCAAGTATTTTAACATCTGCAGAAAGTGCAAAGTATGACACTAATCCGGGTGTATGGTTTGCAATGCTTTCAGAGAAAACAAACTCAATTTCTAAAGCAGAAAATATAGTTTTAACTGCGATGGATACAAGAGCTGTAAAAGTTAAAACTGATGCACTTCAAATTCTTTCTGTTACTTTAGCAGTATGGATTATTTCTGTTATTTTAGCAGTACTCGGCTTTTTACTTTCAAATGAAATTGCTAAAAATATTGAAAATCTTGAAAATGTACTTAAAAGAGTTGCAGAAGATACTAACGAGAGTGACACAGCCGTTGATATCAATCTTCATACGGCAAAAGGAACAGAAGAGGCATATAGCTTCCTTGAAAAAATCATAGAACAGACAAAACAAGATAAAGAAGCTGCCCAAGAGGCAAGTGAAGCAAAATCTATGTTCCTTGCCAATATGTCACATGAAATTAGAACACCACTCAACGGTATTGTCGGATTTACCGAACTTCTTAAAGATACAGGTCTCAAAGAAGAACAAGGGGAATTTGTTGAAATCATTGAAAAATCATCTGAAAATCTTTTAGAAATTATTAATAATATTCTTGACCTCTCAAAAATTGAAAGTAATAAGCTTGAAATTGAAGATGTTATTTTCAATCCTGTTGAAGAGTTTGAAAGTGCTGTTGAAGTTTATGCTGTACGTGCAAGTGAAAAACATATTGACCTTGGATGTTTTATAGATCCGGAACTTGAACAACCGCTTAAAGGCGACCCTACAAAGATTAAAGAAGTTGTTATCAATTTACTTTCTAATGCTGTTAAATTTACAAGTAGTTCTGGTGCCATTAATGTTGACATCAGAAAACTTGCATCACCGCAAGAGGGAACAACACGTGTAAGATTTGAGGTACAAGACAGTGGTATTGGTGTTACAAGTGAGCAAAAATCTCGAATTTTTGAAGCATTCTCACAAGCAGATACATCAATTACACGTAAATATGGTGGTACAGGTCTTGGTCTTACTATTTCTGCAAGATTTATTGAACTTATGGGTGGACAACTTGATTTACACAGTGAACCAGGAGAAGGTACAACATTCTTCTTTACACTTGATTTCGAAGAAATAGAAGCTGTAAATGAGACTTCAAACGGCATTTATGCTAGTGTTAATGCACTCATTTTAGAATCATCACACAAAACAAAAAGACAAGATATATATTTAAAAGAGTATCTTGATTATTATGGTATCAGCTACACCACATTTAAAGATGCAAATGAGTTACAAACACTTCAGAGACAAATAAGTTATGATTTACTTTTTATAGATTATGAATATGCTTCAGAAGATGAACTCAAAGCCTATGCTGATTTACCACAAAAGATGATTTTACTTACAAAATCATACTTTATGCGTAAAATTGACTCATTAGGCATTAAAATTTTTAAAACAATTTATGAGCCTTTAAATAACTCCAAACTTAAAACAGCACTTGAAAACTACCAAAGTGAGAATTTTACAGCACCAAAAATAAAGAAAGCTTCTACAAAAGTTTTTATGGCAGGTTCTTCAAAATTTGATGCAAATGTACTTGTTGCAGAAGATAACATCATTAATCAAAAGCTTATCAAGCGAACCTTGGAAGATTTAGGTTTACATGTAGATATCGCTTCTAATGGTCTTGAAGCATTTCAAAAACGAAAAGATAACAATTATAATATCATATTTATGGATATTCAAATGCCTTATCTTGATGGAATTGAAGCGACACATGAAATTCTTGAATATGAAGAAGAGTATAATCAACTACATGTACCGATAGTAGCACTTACCGCAAATGCTCTTAAGGGAGACAGAGAAAGATTTTTGGCTGCAGGACTTGATGAATATACAACAAAGCCTCTTGTACGTGAAGAAATCATTACGCTTCTAAATCACTTTTTAGCTGAGTATATCGTTGATGTAAATGAAGAGACTAAGTCTGAAGAAGAAGTGATAGAGCCTGAAGAAGTAATAGAACCTGAACAAACTGAACAAAAAGAGCAGATAAAACCAGCAGAATATAAAGCAGACATTTTACTTGCTAAAAAAAGTCCCTTTGAAACAAAGCTTTTCACGAAAGTACTTGACTCTTTAGGTTATAGTTATGAAGTAACTAATCATATGCATGAACTACAAGAAAAAGTTCAAAACAATAATTACAAACTCATTTTATTTGACAAAGAGTGTGATTCATTGCAACTCAAAGAATTTACAAACTTAGTACATACAACAAATAAGCAAAACAATCTCTCATCACACTTAGTAATAATAGTCGATCCAGCAATGCCTGAGAACGAAGAAGATGCAAAATATGTAGATGAAAGTATTAAAAATGTTGTTAACAAAGATGTACTTAGACTTGTAATAGAAAAATTTATTTAAGGAAATAATAATGAAAAGAACTGACTTAGTTGTATTAGCCGTTGATGACGACTTAATAAACCTGAAACTCCTAAAATCTATGCTGATGAAAAGCGGAAATGTTACAGAGGTTATAGAGGCTAAAAATGGTTCTGATGCGATAGGAGTACTTAAAAGTAGAGATGATATTGACTTAATACTTTTAGACATCATTATGCCTATTATGGGTGGAATAGATATGCTTAAAGTAGTACGTGCTGATGACAATCTTCGTCAGCTTCCAATTATTGTTCTCACAACAGATGAAACAAAAAAAGCTGAAGCGTTAGAATGTGGAGCAAATGGTTTTTTAATGAAACCTATTCGAAATCATGATTTGATAGAAAAAATCAAGACAGTTATTGTTTAAAAACAAGTTCTATATAAGAACTTGTTTTAAAACTTCTTCTACTCTTTTAACAGGAACAATTTCTAAAGCATCTTTCACCTCTTTTGGAATATCATCCAAATCTCTTTCATAATTTTTCACCGGTATCAAAACTTTTGTCATATCTGCTTTATATGCGGCTATAAGTTTTTCTTTAAGACCGCCTATTGGTAATACAGCACCTGTTAAAGAGACTTCTCCCGTCATCGCAATTTCTGAACGAATTTTACAAGAGCTAAATATGGAAGCAATCACGCTTACCATGGCAATACCAGCACTAGGGCCATCTTTTGGTGTCGAACCATCCGGTACATGTACATGTAAATCATAACGTTTATAAACTTCGCTTGGATCTACCTCAATAATTTCTTCTTTTTCTTTAAAAGTTAAAGGAATATTATCTTGTGAAATTTTGAGTTTTCTCTTGTCTATAAGTGTTTTTACAACGCTCATGGCAATACGAGCTGATTCTTTCATTACATCGCCAAGGCTACCTGTAAGTTGTAAATTTCCTTTACCTTTAATGCGAATACTCTCAATTTTTAAGACATCTCCGCCAACTGCTGTCCATGCAAGCCCATTGACAACACCGATAACTGGCACTTTATCTGTTTTTTCAATTTCAAATATACTTTTATCAAAAAAGTTTTTAAGATTTTTTACACTTACAGAAACTTTAGGAACATCACTATTTTTTAGTATTTCTAATGCTGCTTTTCTTGAGAGTTCAGCAATACGACGACGAAGATTTCTTACACCTGCTTCACGCGTATAACTATGAATCACTTCTTTAAGTGCCGGTTTTGAAATAGTAATTTCAGATTTCTTCAATCCATGTTTTTTCAACTCTTGTGGCACTAAATAACGCCGTGCTATTTCAAATTTTTCTTGCGGTGTATAAGAACTTAAGGTTATAAATTCCATTCTATCACGCAATGGAGCAGGAATACGACCCACATCATTAGCAGTTGCTATAAAAATAACATTACTTAAATCTAAATCAAAGTTTAAATAATAATCACGAAATTCACTGTTTTGTTCTGGATCTAAAATTTCCAAAAGGGCTGCAGTTGGATCTCCTCTTTGCGAACGTGTAATCTTATCGATTTCATCTAGCACTATAACCGGGTTCATCTTTTTAGCATCTATAAGTCCCTGTGAAATACGCCCAGGCATAGCACCTACATAAGTACGGCGATGTCCGCGTAGTTCATTTACATCTTCTAGCCCGCCAAGAGCTATTCTAATTAAAGGACGTTTCAGTGCTGTAGCAATTGAGTTTGCAAGAGAAGTTTTACCGACACCCGGAGGTCCCCAAAAACACAAAATTGCTCCGGCACTTTTCTTAGCTGAAATACCTCGAAGCTCCAAAAGCTCTTTAACAGCAAAATATTCAACTATTCTCTCTTTTGGTTTTTCCAAAGAAAAATGGTCTTTATTGAGTTGCTCTTCAACATTTTCAATACGCAAAGATTTTTTGGACAAAGCACCAAATGGAAGGTCTAAAGCCCAGTCCAAATATGTTTGTGTCATAGAAGCATCTGAAGAATCAGGATGCATACGTGAAAATCGCTCAAGCTGTTTGCCGATTTCTTTATAAGCATCTTCGCCCATTTTATCTTTTTTAGCTTCAAGCTGTTTCTTGTACTCTTCTATCTCTTCTTCACGAGATGTATCAGTTCCGAGTTCTTGTTGAATCTGCTTAAGCTGTTCTTTTAAAAAGTACTCTTTATTCACTTTTTCTATGTGCGTATGTACTTTTGAACGAATTTCGCGTTGCAGTTTATTTGCCTCAATTTCATCAATTAAAACATCAATCAAATCCAAAAATCTTTTTTCTGTATCTGTTTCTACAAAAAGTTTATATGCCTGTTCTTTTTTCAACTTAATCGTTGAGCATACAAGATCAATTATACGATTATGATCATGATTTTCTTCTATTGTACGAAGTAAATCGGGTGGAAAATAGTTACTTACAGCAGCCAAAGCCCTTACCTTTTCACGAACAACTTCCAAAATAGCATCTATTTTTAAAGAATTAACTTCTGTTGCCTGCAATACATCTACATGTACAATTAAAGGATTTTCTGAAACTTTATACAAAGATTTTGCTCGGGCAAGTCCTTGAAACAGTACTTTTACTCGTCCATCAGGCAAAGAAACTTTTCTCATGATTGAGCCGACTACACCGGCATCATAAAGTGATTCAAAATCTCTTTGGCTTTCATGTGTAGGCTTTGTCGGGCATACAATCACCAAAGAATTATCTTCTATTGCTTTTGTAGCTGCTTGAATATTTGCTTCATCACTTAAAAAAAGCGGTGAAATCATAAATGGATATAAAAAAAGTTCATCTTCTGCTATAAGTGGAATATCAGCAGGAAATTCTCCGTAATTACTAAGTTTCATAAAATATTACCCTTATTTATTATTTGTTTTGTTATCATCAGACTTTACTGAGTTTCTTGAAACTACACTTTGTGTATTTGGAATCATAAAAGCATACCAACTAGAAGTACCATCACCTTCAAACATTTCTCTATACCATGGTGTATTTGCACGCTCAATTTCATTCCATTTTATCCATGGTTCAGGTCTTATCGATCTATAATATGCTGCTGCTTTTGGTTTGTCAACTCTAGTATATAATCCGGCAATTGATTCGTTTAATGAGGCATCAGCAAGGTAGAGGTTTGTAAGCATAGCATCTACGACAGAGTAATACATAGAGTGAGGATAATTCACTTTAAAAGCTTTAGCATCTTTAATGGCATCTTGTATCAGAACCTGATCACGTCTTGGATTTGGCAATGCTTTATATTTTGCTTTTATTTTTAAAAATTCTGCGAACTCTCTTTCATTCGCATTTGCATAGCGTCTCACATATTCATTTAAAAAGTGTTCTGTTAAAAGGTACTCTTCATTATGCATATGGGCAATGGCAAGAATCATAGTCGCTTCAGGTAAAAGAGGTGAGCCAATATGTTCCCCTTGCAGTGAAGAATAATAATCATCGGCTTTATCAATGTCCCCTGTTGAAATAGCTTCAACAATTTTACCGTACCAGTAAACTGCCGGTTTATTATATTCGTCTACCTTTTTTGAACAAGCACTAAAAAACAAGCCAAACAACAATGCTGTCACTAAAATATATATCTGTTTTTTCATAAATTTATTCCTACATGTAAATCTAATGTTATTTTATCTAAAAGATATATAATAGGCATTAAAGCAAGTTAGTTTTTATGCTATAATCAGGTCATGCTTATAGAAAAACTACAAAAATTATTATCTCAAATGAATGAGATTCAATTTGCTTATCTGTTTGGCTCTTATGCAAAAGGAGACTACAACCAAAGAAGTGATGTTGACATTGCAGTATATCTTACAAAACAATATAATAATTTTGATACAAAACTAAAAATTCATCATAAGCTTGAAGTATCTTTACGCAAAGAAATAGACCTCATCATTTTAAACTCTGCAAAAAACTTTAACCTTTTAGAAAATATATTTAATGACGGCATCATTATAAAAGATTCACAAGATGATTTACGCATCATGTATGAACTAGACAGAGAACATGAAATAAAAGACTATAAAGAATTTATGAAGCTGCTTCATGTTTCCTAAATATGCCATAAAACACTGAATAAACTTGATGATATTAACATTTAAGATTTCTTTTTCTTATATAGTGATACAATAAAGCAATATCAAGTAAATATTTAGTGTTGAGCCCCATTTTTGGTTGCACTTTTTTTGCTTGAGAAAGGGGATGCTATGAAAGCCTTTATACAATTTTATACCGTACTGTTTTTTTTCGCTATAGGTGCAACATCTTTAAATGCAGCAACTGCTTGTACGGGAACAACTGCTAATTGTTCTTATAATGTGACTGCTGCAGAATTAGCTGCAAAAATTCAAGGTAATGGTATCACCATCACAAACCCTACGATAGTACACGGAGATGGATCACAAGTTGGTATATTTTCTAATGGTATTAATGGAGCTGGTTTAGAACTAGATGAAGGAATTATTTTAACAGGAATGGATGTAGAAAATTCCTTTAAACCAAACACTTCTTGGGGTAAATCTATAGAAGCATCAGGTACATTCAATGATCCTGACTTAACGGCTATTGATGCTAACGCAATTTACAATCCTATTGTATTTGAATTTGATGTTACATTAGATGCTAATACACGTTTACTCCTTATAGATTATCAATTTGCTTCGGAAGAGTATAATGAATTTGTTGGTTCTCAATTCAATGATGCCTTTGGTTTTTTCATATCTGGTGGTGATTTAGGCCAAACGTATAATATTGCAAGGGTTGTTGATAATCAAACATATGTAAAGATTGCTAATTTAAATAATTATGACACTGTCACTGTAAATAATGTTAATAATGGTGTTAACTCTTCCAATAGTTATTATGGACAAAGTGCATCACCAAAAAATAGTTCGTTTTATATAGACAATTGCAATGACACCTTTCCCAGCTGGTTAGGGTGCACCCAAACAAATTCTCCCGTTGCAGTGGAATATGATGGATTAACCCACACTCTACATGCAACTCTAGATAATTTAACACCTGGACAAACATACCATTTTAAAATGGCCATAGCGGATACCGGAGATTCTGCTTGGGATACAGGTGTATTTGTCCACAAAATCACTGGATTAAGGGAACCGTCTATTTGCTATGACTATGCTTATAAACAAGGGGACAGATATGTAACTGCAGATTATAATGCCACTACGGGACCATCCATATCAGCTAATGTTTCAACTACACAACCATTAGAAGTTGCAATGTACTTTGAGAATACAACAAGTTCAGAGCTCACAGTTAGTAATGTAAAAGTAAATGTTTTAGATATCAATGCAACAAATCAAGCTAGCTATTCGCCAAATTCAGTTTATGTTACGCAACCAGGAAGTATATTAAAAGAATTCATCCCTGACCTTAATGGAGTGGGCATGGTAACGAATAACAATGAAATACTCAATATCCCAATAAATTCATTTGACTCTCTGGAACATTTTTATACATATTTTTCAATTGACTCTAATGCCTCAGCCATTACTTTACCGATAAAAGCCAGACTAGATTATAATCTCACGATTCCTCTTTCAGCAACGCAAAGTGTAACAATACCAAGATCAAGTTTAATTGATTCAGATATTCCTATTTGTGGTGGCGGTGTATCTCAATATACTCCTGTTTATGGTATATTTAACATCATAGAGGATGGTTTAAATACAGCTATAAACAGTAATGGAGATAATCTTATTTATAATCTTAATACTCAGGTCATTAATAGAGCGGCAGATGTCAGCATAGTTTCAATGGATGTCAATAATTTGGATAAATTAAAAGATATTAATGGTTCTATTGCCGTTGCCGTAGACATGGTTGACTTAGGCTCTTTTCATGATACTTCTGCTTCATGTAATGAAGCTAGTAATGCTATTAGCCCACGAATATGGACAACACTTGATAATGTATCTAAGGTGGAGCTTAGTCTAACACCGACTGAAGTACGGGCAAATTCAGCATTTAGGATTAGCTATAATATGGATGCGGCTAATAATGGTATTATTGAGCTTATACCAATCATTGATAATGGCGTAAAAAAATGGAATGTTGCAAACTTTCCTACACTTAATGGGAACTGTCTTCAAGACATGGATGGGAATCCAAATAGTGTTGATACTATTCCTCAATACTGCAATAATGCAGGAAAATCAAATGCTTCTGCGATGACTTTTAATGAACTACAAACATGTCAGGAATGTATATACGGTTATAATACAACTTTTATTTGTTCGCGTGATAATTTTTCAATACGACCCGAAGCCTTTAGTATCACACTACAAGACCAGAATCAAACAACTCCAGCTACAAAGCCTTTAATAGCAAAGAATACTACACCTACAACGGATATTCAACTATCTGCAGGATATCAATATAACATTGAAGTGAATGCGACAAGTCATACAGATACAGTTGCATCGCTTGGTTATTATAAAGGTATAAATACAAATTATAAATGGTCACCTATAACAGGAAAAGATTTAAGTGGGTGTAATGATACTGTTGATAAAAATGCTACTATTAATTTTGCTAATGGTATCGCAGACAAAAATACATCAGTAAATCAAGTTGGCCACTACTCATTAAATATAGAAGACACTACTTGGACACAAGTTGATAGTGATTCAGCATATATGGCACATCATTTAAATCCGCTTCTTTCTGCCCACTTTCTCTCAGGTGCCGACTGTACTATAAATAGTAATTTTGTGAACACATCGGCTGCAAATGATGCACTTAACGGCTGCGAAATTAGTAGTAATCATACAAATAATGATGCAAGTATAATATATACCGATTTAAATGTAACTTTCCATCCCTATAAATTTGACTTAAATGGAACAAATGGAGGCAGTCCTATTACCCCGACCATAGGGCTTTTATTTACACTTGTGCCAAATACGACACCTTATATATACATGTCTGATATTAATAAGTCTCAAGATGAAAATATGTCCTACCATTTAAACGGAAGTATCAATGCACTCGGTGAAAACAATGTCACACTTACAAACTTTGTTGACAAATGTTATGCAGTTCCTTTAGACATTAACATTTCTACTTCAAATAGAGATTTAAACGATTCTAACGGCAACCATGTTGATTATAGGGTAAGATTTCATGATATAAATTCAAGTAATAAAGTTATTACCGCGTTAGATATTAACGTAACCGATGATGCCACCACGTCACATACTGCTGACTTATTACTCCAGACAGTCCAAACTTCTACAAAAGGCTATTTTCCTAAAAACCTTAATGGTACTATGCAAACACGTCTTAATATGAATTATGCAAGGACAAAAGACACTACTATCAACCCAAAAAGTCTGACATTTATAAAATACCAGGTAAATTGTACCAATGTAGGAGCTGACTGTACTTTTAATGCTGATTTAATCAATAATAAAACAACCAAAGGTTCTAAAGATTTAAATTCCACTATTCCTATTAGGCACTATTACGGTCGAACACATGCACCGAGACAAACGTTTGAAGGTCCTGATGGAAATGTTTCCATGTACTATGAAGTCTATTGTAATGGTGCTACATGTAACAAAACTTTATTGCAAAATGGAACAGATTCTAATACAACAGATGACCCACGATGGTTTATAAATACCCTACATTCAAATGAAGCAGGAACTGCGGCACAATCAGCAACACTACAAAAAAATGCTGCCAATGTCAGCATTACTAGGGAAGCAAACGGGAATCATCCCGACTATATAGGAGTACAATACAATGGAAACAGGGGTTACCCGTATAAAGCGACAATGGAAAACAATGCTTCAGGCTGGTTGATTTACAATAAATATAATGATAATGCTCTCAAAAACGAATTTGAAGTAGAGTTTGTCAAACCAGGCGGTGCATGGGCAGGAGCACATGAGACAAATACCACAACAGATACAAATGCATCTAAAAGAACAAATAGGAGAATCATGTGGTAAGAAGATATGCTTTTACGATGATAGAGCTGATTTTTGCTATTGTTGTCATTTCTATTGCCGTTATATCGTTACCTATGATGATTCAGACAAGCACTAAAGGTATTGAAGGTAATCTTGTTCAAGAAGCAATTTTTGCCAGTTCTGCAAAACTCAATGAAATTATTAGCTACCCTTGGGATGATAATTCTATGCAAAGTGGCAGCATATTTTCCCGGGTTATATGGACTACTGCAAATGACTGCAACCAAAGTACAAAACTGCGTCCCGGGCATATAATGGAACAACAGCACAGAAGATGCCTTGATAGTAATTTTTCTGTAGTTCAGCCGACAGCGGCCCTTGGAATGGAAGGAAATGATGCTGGTGTTTATGATGATATAGATGACTTTAATAATGTTTCCAGTGCTATGTTTATAGATAACAGTGGCTCAGGCATCATTACTTCAGCTGAGGGCTATAAAACCCCCTATAAAATGGATGTGAATGTCACTTATGCTGCTTTTGGCACAGCAACTGCCGCCAGCAAAAATATGAAAAGAATCGATATAACAATTATAGATTCAGATACGAATGTAACTACGACAAAACTCCATACATACAGTGCAAATATTGGTGAAGTAGATTACTATAAAAGGAGCTTTTTATGAGATTTGGACATGCTGCTTTTACTATGATTGAACTTATTTTTGTTATAGTCATAATGGGTATTCTTGGAAAGTTTGGTGTCGAATTTTTGTTTCAAGCCTACAACAGTTTCATCAATTCAAAAGTAAATAATGAACTGCAGGCAAATAGTGAATCTACTGTTGAATTTATAGCCAATAGGCTCCAATTTAGAATAAAAGATTCTGTTATTGCAAGAACCGGCATTAATGCACCTCTTACAGTCGCTATAGCAGATGCGAGCGGTAATCTTTATCAGGTATTGGAATGGATTGGTTCAGACGATGACGGTTTTAGAGGAAGTTCACTGCCAAATTGGAGTGGTATTATAGATTTGGACTTAAGCAATACAAACAGCCTCGACTCTCCTCAAACAAATACTAGCAATGAAAATACACTTATTAAAATACTCTCAAATAACAGTGCTGATATTAATGACAGTGCTCTATATTTTATGGGATCAAATAGTGATATTCAAAGTGGTTACGGATGGAATGGACAAATTAATGACCAAAACCAGACAATGCATCCAATAAATACAAATGCGAATCCTAATCAATTTATTCCAGCCGTAGGAACAGGAGGTTTTCATGATGTCAATGAATACTATAAACTTGCGTGGAGTGCTTATGCTGTTTCTATGGAAGATTTCAACGCAACTACTAAAATGGGGAATTTATATTTTTATTATAATTTTCAGCCATGGGAAGGAGATGTACCGACTGATGGAAATAAAACTCTACTTATGCAAAATGTCAGTACTTTTCAGTTTACCTCGGTTGGCTCTTTATTAAAAATTCAAGTTTGTACAAAAAGTGATTTATTAGAGGAGTACTCTTTATGCAAAGAAAAAACAATTTTTTAAAGCGTTCTAAAAATGGTATTGCTATGATAATGGCTATTGCTGTAATAGTCATCATTGCAACACTTTTAGCACTTTCCATCTCTCTAACATCCCAGACATCAAAAAAGACTACCGATGTTTACCTTTATGAACAAGCCGCCCTGCTTTCACATAGTGCTGCAGAATATGCCCTTTTAAAAATTTCTCAAAATCCTCCCTGTTCAAATTTAGATGAAACATTTACACAAGACACTTTATATACTATAGACATTAAATTACGATATATTTATGATTCAAATGCACCTTGTGTGGCAAATGGAGGCACTTTATATACAACAGTAACAGCACCGGAACAAAATGGCTCTGTACTAATGGATATTAATGTACATGTAGATGATACGACTGTTGCGAGTGAACCTATAAATTATTTTCGAAGAACTCTACAAAAATTGTAAAATCATACGCATCATTAAACTTTTTAATGCTATAATTTTTTTACATTAGAAAAAAAAGGATTTAATCATGAATATTAGTATGACAGGAAGAAATTTAGAACTTACTGATGCTTTAAAAGGGCATATCTCATCTTCTATTGAGACATTAAAAAAATTTAATTTAGATATTATCTCAGTCAATGTTATTGTCTCTTCACAAACAAAAAAAGGTAAAGAGCATGCTATAGTTGAATTTGTTATTAACTTGGCACATAAAAATACTATAGTTATTAAACAAAATGATGAAGATGCTTATGTTGCCATTGATTTAGCGACAAGTCGAGCACAAAAATCACTCCGTCGTCTACATGACAAAGAGACAGATTATCAAAAAATCGGTTTGAATGAAGTCAAAGCACAAGAAGTTGATATAAAAGCTGTCGAACAAGAGATGGAAGATGAAATTGTTCCTGTCGAGCTAGACTTATATAAACCACGTGAAGTTGAAGATGTTCTCGCAGACCTTAAAGAAAGTGGTAAAATGTTTGAAATATTTTTAGACAATGAACATAAAACACGTGTTCTTTACAAAAGAAATGACAGTAAATTTGGGCTCTATTAAACAGCTCTAACGTCAATTATGAAAAGAGGTGCAAATCATTTTTCACCTCTTTAACTATTGCTTCATCTTCTGCAAAATCAATCCATTGAAATCGATTTCCACTTTGTGAGATACCCTTCAGTAAATCACCGCTTTTTCTAAATTTCAAATCTAAATTAGCTATGTCAAATCCACTGACAGTATGCACAAATTCATCTAAACGTTTTGAAGATTCTTGATTAGTATATAAATAACAATAACCTTTTAAACCTGTACGACTCACCCTGCCCCGAAGCTGATGAAGTGTTGAGAGTCCTAATCTTTCTGCACCGACAATAACAACGGTTGTTAATCTCGGTAGTGAAATTCCAACTTCAACAACGGTGGTAGCAATTAAAAGGCTCCCTTTTTCTCTAAAATCTACTAAGACCTGTTCTTTTCCCTTATCTTTTCCATGCGTGACATAAACATTCTCAAAATTCTTTTCCCAGTACGATCGTGCTTCCTCAATACTCTGATACGCAAGCATTTCACTCTGTTCAACGAGAGGATAGACAAGTAAAACTTGGTTATTTTTAGCAATTTCACTCTTTACATGTAGAAGTAAATCTTTAAAATCATTTTTATGAATTACCTTAGAATCAATATCTTTTGTAAAAGGCGTAGTGGTGATGAGCGAAACATCTATATGTGCACTCTCTATCATTGCTTGTGTTCTTGGAATCGGTGTCGCTGAAAACTGAATATAATGGGGCTTTAACTCTTGTTGCGATACAAGTTTTTCAAGCATATTTCGCTGTGCCGTACCAAATCTATGCTGTTCATCAACCATAACAAGAGAAGCTTCGGGCAACTCTCTATATAAAAGAGCATGTGTTCCTATAATAAAATCAAAACCGCTTAAATCCATTTTTTTTGTTTTATTTGTAACAAGTACCGTTTTTGCCTGAGGAAGATGCTTTTGTGCCTCTTCATAGAGCTGATTTGCCAAAATTGTTGTTGGTGCCATTAATATGGAACGATTTGGTAAATTCATATATGCCGCAGCTAAAATCACCATAGTTTTGCCACTGCCAACATCCCCCACAACCATACGTTTTGCCGCAACATCTTTTTTTAAATCTTTTTCTATATCTTGTATTGCTTTTATCTGCTCTTTCGTAAGTGTAAAAGGCAACTCTTTGCTCCATGCATCAAAAGCTTTAGCCTGTGAAGATAAGGCTTGAAAATAACGTCTTTTTCCTGAGAGCATCTGCATGTAAGAGTAAAGCTCCGTATACTTTAAAGCCCATAAAGCTTTCTCACTCAATTCTCCCTTTTGTATAGTATCATCAGGAAAATGCAGTTTTAAAAGTTCTTGAGCCACATCTTCTTTTATTCCTACATGTAAAAGATTTTCTTTTGTTATCAAGGTTTGCACAAGCCTTTGCATAACATCATTTCGCAAAGCTGTTTTATACTTGGGAGTGATTTTTCCAACGCGTGTGACTTTTTTTGGCATACTCATTGAACAATGCCCCTGCTTACAGTCTATAATACCGTAATAATAATCACGTTCACCCACTTTAAACTGATGCAACATATATGCTTTTGGACGAAAAAGAACACCCTGCACGCTATGCCCTAAATTATGAGCAAAAAAAGTTATTTGAATGGAATTTGGAGCTTTATAAACAGATTCAACTGTAGCATCAATAAGCTGTGCTTTTTGCGGTAACAGTGTTTCATGAAGTCTGTAATCTTCGTAAGAATGGGGAACTAAAAGACTGAGTTCTAACAAAGAATTTATACCTAGTTTTTTAAACTTCGCCGTTTCATCCTTTGATAAATTCATAAACTTACTTTGTTTTATCTTCGAGTTTTTTGACTCTTTTATATAAATTACTTATCATAAAAACCATCGTAACTATAATAAGTGTCAGGAGTATATCTTCTAAATTTCTCATGATTTCCCTTTTTATGATATAATCTACTTTAAGGAATTAGAGGGGTACCACCCTCTAATTTACTGCCTGAAAAATCTTAATTATCATGTAAGTGATAGTTAATACTTTCAGGAGAGTGTCAAGATGTTTCATCTTAGACCTCCAAAAAGTAGATTTGTCCTACCGATTATTCGGTAGGAACACACCATTATAAAGAAAAATCAAAAAACATTTAAAAAATATGGCAAATTGAAATAAAACTAGGCATGTACTCTTTTATTTCTCTCTTCTTCTTGTGATTTGTAAAGCTCTGCACACCCACGTGAGAGTTCACGAATTTTTAAGATGTAGTTTTGTCTCTCAGTCTGAGAAATTGCTTTTCTTGCATCAAGAACGTTAAAAGTATTTGACGCCAGCATACATAAATCATACGCAGGCAAAGGAAGTCCTGCTTCAAGTGTTCGTAGACACTCATCACTTTTTGCGGCAAAATCGGCAAAAAACATATCGGTATCTGCCACTTCAAAATTATACTTTGAAAATTCTATTTCACTCTCTTTATGAACATCTTTGTAAAGTGTTTTATTGCCATCTTTGTCAACATTCCAAACAATATCAAAAACAGTGTCAACACCTTGAAGATACATTGCTAGTCGCTCTGTTCCATAAGTAATTTCAACCGCTACAGGTGCACACTCAATACCTCCGACTTGTTGAAAGTATGTAAACTGTGTTACTTCCATACCATTTAACCATACTTCCCAACCAAGTCCCCATGCACCAAGTGTTGGAGACTCCCAGTTGTCTTCTATAAAACGGATATCATGTTTTGACACATCAAGCCCCAAATACTCCAATGATTCTAAATATAATTCTTGAATATTATCGGGTGATGGCTTTATAAGTGCCTGAAATTGATAGTAAGAGCCAAGTCTGTTAGGATTCTCTCCATAACGCCCATCTGTAGGACGGCGAGAAGGAGCCACATAAGCTGTTGCCCATGGTGTAGAGTCGAGTGAACGTAAAAATGTAGCAGGATGAAAAGTTCCCGCTCCGGCAGGAATATCATAAGGCTGTAAAACATTACACCCCTGTTTCATCCAAAATTCTTGTAATTTGAGTAACATTTCGCTAAAAGTAATCATCTGCTGCCTTCATTTTATTTTTGTAATTATAGCGAAAGAGACTTTTTTAGTATTTAAAGATTAGTCCAAATTTTATGTACTCATTATATGCCTTACTTTCTGGTTCCAAAAATCCAGAAACAACATTGGATTCTCTAATTTTTTGATACTGATATGTATACGCACCATACAAAGAAAATTTTTGATTAAATGCATACTCTACAGGCAAAGTAAATTGCATAATATTTGCCCCACCAAGCTTAAACTCTTCAGCTAAGACACCTGAAGCTTTCATTCTTGGTCTAAGCCCATATTGATACTCAAATTCAGGGCTGATACTAAAGCTTTTATAGTTATAAGAAAATGCAAGACTTGGACGAAGTGAATACCATTTATAATCTTCAACTTGCTGCGCTGAAAGTTCTCTTCGCCAAAATCTGTATCCTAATCCTAAAGATACAATAATTTTGTAATGTTGCGACTGTTGATATATATGTGCGAAGTCCAAATCAAAATCATAAATTTTATTTGATGTTGTACCTGTTAAACTTCCATACCCTTGACTTGAGCCAATGTATGAACCAACATAATTTGTATCACCGTCAAGTGCCATTATAGTTAAGGAAATGGCATTTGAATCTGATGCAGTTTCACCCTCCATATTGTATTTGTATTTAAATTCAGCTCCTGTTAAGTCAGAATAACCTGAGGATTCACTGTCTAAAAGAGTTCCATCTTTATACTCTTTATAATCCATACTCATTCCGACATAATTTACCGAATACTCTCCGCTTGCTTTTGCAAAAAGCAGTGAGCTTGTAAATAGTGCAATTAGCGTTATTTTTTTTACCATTTTTATCCCTTATATTAGTTTACAAATAATATCACCAACTTCTTTTCCCAAAGAGGCGGCAACGACATTACATTTTACTTTGAGTAAAAAGCAGATGTTTTTTCGGTGGCTTGGGCTGAGACATTCATAATTTCCCATCCCTTTACTAATGATTAAATCTGCTTCATCAAAAAGTTTTTGTGCTTCTTTCGTAGCACGCTTATAGGTAAACCCCGGTGTATTGACACCGCTGTCAACTAAATTACAAAGTTTATCAAAACCGGCATCTTTTGCTTCGTTCATTGTTACGTCATTTATAATAGGACAGCCACGAACCATATATGTAAACGCAATATGAGGATAAAGCTCTTGCAATGTTTGAATAAATAAGTAATCTAAAACATGTTCTCCCGTATTATCACCGAGAATAATAGCATTATTTGCTTTAGACAAGCTTATTTCTAAATGTGATATATCATTATATGCAAATGGCATATGAAATATTTTTTCAAGTTCTTCTTCCAAATCAAACTCAATTTGAGCCGCTAAATCTATAACATTCCCAGCAACGGCAATTTTTGTAGCAGTCAGCAGTTTATCTTTACATGTAAGAAGTTTTTCTTCTAAAAAAGGGATAAAAGAACGTGCTTTTTGTGTTGAGAGTGCTTTTACCTCATCATACAAATCTTGTTTTTTCGCAATTTGAGACATTTTTTCATAGACATCTGCAGCAATTTCAGGAGGGGTATTAGAAAATGAAAATGTTTTACTCATCTCCTCTACAGTTGATATAAGATTATTTTTTAAT
This sequence comes from Sulfurimonas sp., assembly GCA_027013185.1. Lineage (GTDB taxonomy): Bacteria > Campylobacterota > Campylobacteria > Campylobacterales > Sulfurimonadaceae > Sulfurimonas. Next base: position 26,294 of record JALUXS010000042.1, on the reverse strand, counting down.
GTCTCATTTGCACCAATGGCATCAGCAACTTTTGCACTTTGGTTTATAATGCAAGCGACGCATTCATCGGCAATTGTCATTATTTATCTGTATGCTCATCTATCGCTTTATTCCACATCAGCTTATATTTGCGACGCATAAATTCAACTTCCTGTTGAGAAAGTTTTAACTGTTCTTGAAGGGTATGGATTGTTTTTCTGTCCTCATCATAGAGTTCTTGCAAAGAAGCAAGTGCCTCACGCAAAAACTCATTTTCAACTCGAACTGCTTCTAGGGTTTCATCTTTTGCATCTAAAACTTTTTCATGCAAATTGATAATAGTCCCGATTGTTTTTTCTACAAACTCAGGCTGAACAAGCATTTCTTGCGTATTTTTTTGTGATAGTTCTTGAAGTTTTGCAGGAACTATGGTTTCCGTTGCCCCTTTAGAAGGGTCAATATAGCGAATGCCTGCTTCTGTTTTCACAGTAAGCTTTCCTCTTTGAATCAAATCTTCAATTGAAGATATATCTAATCCGGTTAATTCGCTGTATTCTGCATCACTCATCCACTTCATTACCTACTCCCTTGCCTTTATAAACTATTTTATAATCGTTTCTATCTCTAAAGAATCCATTTCAACTTTTTTTGCTTTTGCAATACGGTCTTCTTTGAGTTTTACTGTTAATTCTTCATTATCTAAAGCAAGAATCTGCATAGATAAATATGCAGAATTAATAGCACCCGCTTTACCTATAGCCACAGTAGCAACAGGCATACCAGCCGGCATTTGAACAGTTGAGAGTAGTGCATCAATTCCACTCAACGCTGAAGCAGACATAGGCACACCAATAATAGGTTTAATCGTTTTTGAGCTTAAAACACCTGCTAAATGTGCAGCCATTCCAGCAGCGGCTATAAAAACCTGTGCCCCTTTTTTCTCTGCCTCGACAATATACTCTTTTGTTCTTTCCGGACTTCTATGTGCAGAAGATATAATCATCTCATAACTTACACCAAAAGACTCCAGTGTGTCAGAGCATGACTTCATCACTTCATAATCACTTTTAGAACCTATTATTATCGATACAAATTTCATTTTATTTACCCCTTATTTTTTTTCTTAAAATTATACATTATTTTTTAGGTGCAGTATTCATATCCGCATTTGCAGGTATTCTAAAAAAAGTATAGGATGGAAATTTTGTCGGAAGTTCTATGGGATTAGTATTTCCGCTGTGTACTTCTTCCCAAATTTTTCCGTTTTGTGCTTTAAGCTGCTTGAGTTTCATAAAAAACTTTCCGTCTTTTTCATATGTCGAGCCTATTTCATTATCGACTATGGCAACTTCACTTCCCAAGGGAAAAACCACTTCCATTTCATCGCCGGGCAGTGTTTTATACTTACATAAAAAATGTGTTCCCTCAGCATTAACAACACCGCTAACTTGATGCGTTCCAAGTTGCATTGTAAAATCCAAACTTTGTGTATCATGCTTTTCAAAAGGACGTGAAACAAGATATGCATCCGTATAACCGCGATTTTGTAAAGATTGCAATTCATACTGATAACGCTCGGTGTCAAGTTCATCGGCATAATAATCATCTATCGCCATTCTATACGCTTTTGCCGTAGTTGCTGCATAATAAGCTGTTTTTGTACGCCCTTCTATTTTTATAGAATCAACCGCACCACTGTCTAAAATCTCTTTAATGTGCGAAGCCAAATTTAAATCTTTTGAATTCATAATGTATGTTCCGACACCTTCATCTTCTTCAAGCTTAAAAAGTGTCCCTGTTTCAGGATTTGCCGCATACATTTCATATGGAAATCGACAATCATTTGCACAACTTCCGCGATTTGGAACACGTCCACTTTGTAGTGTTGAAATCAAACAACGCCCACTATATGCAAAACACATAGAACCATGCACAAAGACTTCAAGTTCCAAGTCAGGCAGAGCCTCTTTTATCTCTTTTAAATCACGCAAAGAAATCTCGCGTGCCGTTATAATACGTGTCGCTCCCATATCATGATAAATCTGTGCATCAAGCACATTCATAACATTTGCCTGTGTTGAGAGGTGCAGTGGCATATCTGGCACCAAATCATGGCAAAGTTTTAAAACACCCGGTGTTGCTACTATGAAAGCATCAGGTTTGAGTTCACCCATTTTTACAATATGTTTTTTCAAAAGATTCAATTGAGAGTTAAAAGGAAATCCATTAATAGTCGCATACACTTTTTTGCCTCTTTCATGAGCATATTTTATGCCCTCTGCAAAATCTTCAAAACTGAACTCTTTACCTGAGCGAATACGCAAAGAGAAATGACTCACTCCACCATATACGGCATCCGCACCAAAATCAAGTGCAATTTTTAATTTTTCTAAGGTTCCAGCAGGTGAAAGTAGTTCTACTTTTTTATTTTTCATTATTTTCCAAACTGTTCTAAAAGAGCCTCTATATCATCAGTAGAAGCTAAATCATTATGTGTATCACCCTCAATATGCGTTGCAGAAGCGACACGTTTGTCATCATCTATTTTTCCTTCAAAAAGTGTGTTCATATACTTAGAAAGCGCTCGCATTACATTGATAACACGCTCGATTTTTTGTCTGTGAATATCTTGATATTGCATTATATCCATCACGCTCATTATAGAATCACCACTGTTTTGTAATATTTCAATGGTATTATTAACATCATTGAAAGCTGTTTCATTTTTTTCTAACTGCGTTTTAAATGTTTCTACATCTGGGAATTTCTCACATAGAGTGGTAAAAAGTTCTATATTTGAGTTTAAAACCTCTTTCACACTGTTTAGGGTTTCTTCTTTGTCCATCATATCATTGCTGATATTCTCAATAATATCAAAGATTTCACTTGCTTTTTCTTCGCTCTCTTTAGTTACATCATCAAGCTGATGCACCATTTTATTTTCATTTGTTGCGGGAAAAGGCAGTTCAGAAGCTTCTACACCAGCTGCTATTGGGTCTTCTTGCTCTTGTGATATTTGTGCAATATCTTCTTGTTCAAGCTCTGCATCATCGCTTTTGCTCTCTTCTTCTTCAGCCATATCATCCATATCCATGCCGCCATTCATTAAAGCATCAAGTTCTTCTTGAGTCATAAATACTCTCCATAATTGAATAATTTATTAATTAACACTATAATAGCATAAAATATACAATACGGGAAAAAATATGATAGTAGATATGCATAACCACACCCCACTATGTAACCATGCTGAGGGAAGTATGGATGAGTATATACAACGTGCCATAAGCAAAGGTGTAAAAATATTTGGTTTTTCTGACCATGCACCTATGGATTTTGATCCAAAATACCGAATGACTTTTGAAGATATGCCGCAGTATGAAACAGATATTCTACATGTAAAGAAAAAGTACCAACATGACATTACTATTTTGCTGGGTTACGAAGTCGATTATCTTGAAGGACATATGGATGAACGAGTGTTACATGCTCATGTTGATTACCTTATAGGTTCGGTACATTTTATAGATGAATGGGGCTTTGATAATCCGGAATTTATCGGAGAATATGAAAATGCAGATATTAATGAAATATGGCAAAAATATTTTGATACAATTGAAAATATGGCAAAAACAAAACTCTTTGATATTGTCGGGCATTTAGACTTGATTAAAGTATTTAAATTTATGCCTACTAAAAGCATAACAGAGATAGCCAAAAATGCACTCTTAGCGATTAAAAATGCCAATATGGTCTTGGAAATAAACGCCGCCGGATATAGAAAACCGATTGGTGAAGCTTACCCGTCAAAAGAACTTTTACAAGCAGCCTACAAACTGGGTATTCCTATAACATTTAGTTCAGATGCCCATACTCCTGAGCAAATTTGTATGTTTGATTCCAAGGTGAAACAACTTGCAAAAGATGTCGGCTACACAGAGTGTGTTTACTTCATCAACAGAGAAAAAAAATTCTTAAAATTTTAACTCTTTGTGTTAACGAGCCACATGGAAAACAAATTTAAGTAATTCCAAAACGATTCTATATACTCAGGCGTAATTTTTTCCTTTTCTAATTCATTTAGAAGAGGAATATAAAGTTCAAGCCATGCTTTTCTCGCTTTTTCATCTATACGAAAAGGAGCATGCCGTCCAACCATTTGATGCTCGCCTCTAGTTTGGGTAAAATAATCAGGACCTCCTGAAATTTCTATAAGAAAATCTGCCGCATGCTTTTGTGCCTCGGCAAAATCGTCATCATCAAAAATCGGAAATAAAAATGCAATTTCACTCGTTTTTATGGACTCATAATGATCAAACACCAGTTTTCTAAACCTCTCTTCACCTACTTCATTATAAAAACCGGGGTGCGGCTTCGCTACTGGAGGTCGGACATCAATCTGACCTTCACTTATTTTTAGTTTCATAGTTGATATCCTTTGTGTAAATAGGCATGATAAATTTGTGCTAATTATACAAATTATAGCTATAAATAAATTTAAAGTTTTAATTAATGATTGCACTTGTATAATACTTGCATAACAAACAATAAAAAGGATTTACTAATGGGTAAATATATAGAATTAACTGGTGCAAATTTTGAAGCAACTTTAGCTGAAGGTGTATCTCTTGTAGACTTTTGGGCTCCATGGTGTGGACCTTGTCGTATGATTGCACCTGTAGTTGAAGAACTTGCAGAAGATTATGATGGAAAAGCTAAAATCTGTAAAGTAAACACAGATGAAGAGCAAGATATCGCAGTAAAATTTGGTATTCGTTCAATTCCAACTATCATGTTTTTCAAAAATGGTGAGATGGTAGATCAAATTGTTGGAGCTCAATCTAAGCAAGCTCTTGCAGAAAAAATTGACGCTCTTTTAGCGTAATTACAGAGTATTAACCAGTGGCAAGAAAAGGGGGTAAAAGTCTCTTTTCTCTGTCCACACTTCTCGCTTCTTTTTTTGGTGCAGCAATGATTGCTGGTGCTTTTGCCTACTTTAATTACAAATTTTCAGAGTATAAGTTTATTGATTTCAAAGATTTTGCCTATTATGAAAAAAGCGATGTTTTTAAACCTAACAAAGAAAAGTATATTGTTGTTTTTTACTCGTCAAAAGAGAAAGGGACAATGCAAAAACTTGCAAATCTCGACCTTCATCTACCAATTCTTGCCATAGATTACTATAACAGGATACGAAAAAACAGTACACATACTACTTTTTTAAGAAGCGGAACCAATACATCACTCAAATTTATACAAAGATTCAATATATACAATTCACCATCTATTTTTTTTATAAAGAAAGTAAAAGATTCTCTTTATAAACAAGATAGTATGATACGAAAACTTGATAATTTAGATGCATTAGATACCTTAAAGGAGCAAAGATTATGATATTAGATTGCGCTATTATAGGCGGAGGACCTGCCGGTCTTACCGCAGGACTTTATACAACACGCGGTGGACTTGAAAATGTTACAATGTTTGAAAAGGGAATGCCCGGTGGACAAATCACCCAAAGTTCTGAAATAGAAAACTACCCTGGTGTTACAGGGGATATCACAGGTATGGATTTAATGATGCCATGGCCCGAGCAGTGTCAAAAATTTGGTCTCAAGCATGATATGGCTGAAGTCAGTCGAATTAGTAAAAAAGATGATGTTTTTACTATTACAAAATCAGATGGAACAAGTATTCAAGCATATAGTGCCATAGTATGCACCGGTTCATCTCCTCGCCGTGCAGGATTTAATGGTGAAGAAAAATTCTTTGGTAAAGGTGTAAGCACTTGTGCTACTTGTGACGGATTTTTTTATAAAGGCAAAGAAGTAGCTGTGATTGGTGGCGGTGACACCGCCCTTGAAGAAGCACTTTATCTGGCAAAAATATGTACAAAAGTATATTTAATTCATAGACGTGATACATTTCGTGCTTCTCCAAATACTGTTAAAAGAATACAAGAAAATGAAAAAATAGAACTTGTCTTAAACTCTGTACCTGATGAAGTATATGGTGATGCGAGCGGTGTTAATGGCATAAAAGTAAAAAATAAAGAGGGGGAGATTAGAGATATCTCAGTTCCTGGAGTTTTCACATTTGTTGGCAATAATGTAAACAACCAAACGCTTATACAAGAAGACGGAACTTTTTTATGTGATATGAATGCACAAGGACAGGTAATTGTAGATTTATCTATGAAGACTTCTGTGCCGGGTTTACATGCTGCAGGCGATATACGAATACAAGCTCCTAAACAGGTTGTTTCAGCTGCTGGTGATGGTGCAGTTGCGGCACTAAGTGCAATTTCATATGTTGATGAATTACTAAATTAAGGAAGACAAATGACTATAAAAGATTTTATGACAAATATGCATAGAGAATGTGACCATCTTTTAACACAAGCTGAAGATTTGCTTGATAATAAAAAGTTTGAAGAGGCACACAATAAATATGACGCATTTAAAACCCAAACATTACTACATTTTGCAATGGAAGAAGAGTATCTGTTTCCTCTTTTAGAAGACAAATCAGGTATGGGTAGCATGGGGCCGACTAATGTTATGAGAATGGAACATGCCCAAGCTAAAGCACTCTTTGAAAAGATGGATGACGCTTATAAAGAACATGATACGGATCGAGCCTTTTCTCTTGGTGAATCTATGAATATTTTATTACAACAACACAACCTCAAAGAAGAGCAAATGCTCTATACTATGATGAATAATACATTAGCTGAAAATACTCAAGAAATAGTTGAGAAACTGCAAAGTTATGGAAACTAAAAAAGAAATTATTTTAGATGTAAGTGAGCTTGAAGCTCCTTACCCTCTCGTAGAAGCCATAAATGCCTTAAATATTTTAAAAGATAATGAAATATTAATATTTCGGCATCGTATGAATCCTCAAATGCTTTACCAAAATATTTTGGCTTTACAATTACAATTTGACATCACAAAAGAAGAAGAAAATGAGTTTGAAATGAGAATTTACAAATAATGTTTCAAGGTTTAACACTTGATCAGGCACCACCCTATACTATTCCCATAAAATTTTATCTTACAGCTTCGCTGTATCTTATTGTACTTTCAATAATAACACCAATATACACTTTACATGTATATTCAAGATATGATTATGAAGTAATTGCTCTTACGCATATATTTACTCTTGGTTTTATTACGCATATAATGTTCGGTTCTCTTTTTCAAATGATGCCCGTCATGCTCAGTGTTGCTTACACAAAAGTAGTAAAAAATGCAAAAATAATCTATAGTTTTTTAAATATTGGACTCTCCTTTTTTATTCTTGGATTTTTAACAAATATTACCTATATGTTAGGACTCGGAGGCATATTTTTAGCAGGAATATTTTTCTATTTTTGTTTCATTTCTCTTAAAACTATTTTTTTAAGTAAGGAGTTTAATGCACTTGTACAAAATTTTATAGCCTCCTTTATTGCCCTTATTTTTGCTACGGCTTTTGGCTTTACAGCATTACTTGGGCATTTTGGATTTGTAGATTCTGTAAAATATGGCAATATTCACATTGCTTTTATGCTCTTTGGCTGGGTATTTATACTTATAATGTCGGTATCATATAAAATCATACCAATGTTTTTTGTAGCCAAAGAATTTTCACTTATTTTGCAAAAAAGACTTTACATTTTGCAACTTATACTACTCCTTTTATTTGCCTATGCCCAGATTCAAGAAAATATTTTTATGCTTACCATTATAAAAATTCTTTTAAGTTCTTGCGTGATTCTTTTTGCAATTTTTAGTATAAAAATTTTAAAACAGAGAAAAAGAGCAAGAAAAGATATAAGCGTCAATTTATGGTATTTTGCAATGAGTAATACAATACTCTCAGCCACACTTTTTATATACGCTAGTATTCTACATGTAGATATATATATTTTTATTGGGTTTTTAGCCCTCTTTGGTGGTATATACCCCTTAATCAATGCGATGCTCTATAAAATCATTCCTTTTTTAACATGGTTTCATCTTAGTTCAAATATGGTTTTTGAAGCAGAAATGGGCAATGTTATTCGTAAGAAATGGATGACATATCAAGTAAATTTATATTTTCTTTCATTTTCTCTTTTTCTATTTGTGCCGTTTTTTCACTCTTTTATAATAATAGCTGCAGCAGTATTTTTCTTTTCAGCTATTTTACTTTTTATAAACATAGTAACTGCTTTAAAATATTATAATGAATACATAAAAAAGAAAGTAGTATTTGAGTAATATTTTGCTATCATAACAGCAGAAAAAATAAGGATACAATTATGATAAAAGTTGGCGTTTTTGGTGCTAGCGGTAGGGTTGGTAGACTTTTACTCGAAGATTTGAAAACTACAGATGAAATGAATCTAAGTGCTGTATTTGTTAGACATTCACTTGATTTTTCAATAGACCCTGAAGTATTAGTGACTTCAGATATGCAAGCATTTTTACATGCCTGTGATATTATTATAGATTTTTCATTGCCTGATGCCTGTGAGGTTTTACTAGAAGGTGCCATGCAAACACCAAAACCTCTTGTTATTGGAACTACAGGCCTTAACACTCATCAGCTCAATCTACTCAAACAAGCAAGTGAATTAATGCCTATTTTATATGCGACAAATATGTCTTTAGGTGTGGCATTACTCAATAAACTTGTATATCAAGCTTCAGCCGCTTTAAGCGATTTTGATATAGAAATAGTTGAAATGCATCATAGACATAAAAAAGATGCTCCAAGCGGTACAGCCTTGACTTTGAGTGAATCAGCTGCAGCAGCTAGAGGATTAGACTTAAACAAAGTTCGTGTAAGTGGTCGAGACGGTAATATTGGTGAGAGAAGCAAAGACGAAATAGCAGTTATGGCACTCCGCGGTGGAGATATAGTAGGTCGTCATACAGTAGGTTTTTATAATGACGGTGAATTTATAGAGCTTAACCACACAGCGACATCAAGAAATACCTTTTCAAAAGGTGCCCTGCGTGCCGGAAAATGGTTAGCAGACAAAGAAGCAGGACTTTACAGCATTAGTGATTGTTTAGAACTCTAAAAATAGTTTAAAGGGTTAAAGCACTTTTTGCAAGCTTTGCCCAAGAAGATTTTGGGTCGGCGTTTATTGCTGCATTATAAGCTTTTTTCGCTGCAGTATCTCTCCACAGTTTGGCCAAGACACTTCCGAGTAAATATTTTTGTCGTGCTCGCAGAGTCTTTTTTAATGTAATGGCATCTAAAGATTTTATAACTGATAATGCTTTGTTATACTCTTTTTTCTCCATATATGCCTGATAAAGGACAAATTCAATATAAGGACTTTGTGCATATGAATGCGATTTTTCTTGTATTTTCATGACTTTATCAGCATATTTTATAACCATAGTATCATCATCTCTTTGGCTACCTAGTGTTACCATGGCAACATATCGGTCTATATCTCTATAATCAAGTCCATATAAATCTTCGATTTTAGCCATGGTGTTTATCATATTATTTGCTTGTTCAAGTCTGCTGTATGTATCAAATAGATATCTATATATATTTTTATAGGGTGAATTTTTATCACCTTGTATAAGTATAATCAAATCTTTTGCAGCATCAACAAGCTCACTGTAATTCCCTGTAGCAAAATCTACTTTTACATACCTATAGAGCCATTTCTCACGTTTATTTAACTCTTTTGATTTAAGATGTTTTGAGGCTATACTTTTTGAAAGTTTAAAATCACCACCCATCATGGCACAATCATAAATACCATCATCCCATTTATCTGAGAGTGTAATATTGTATTCTTTAGATATAACAAGAACCTGTTTACAATTTTTCTCTGAGAGTGATGCTTCCATCTCTCCAACAGCCGCATCTTCTATAATACCCTTGGCATCCGGATACGTATCTTTATCTAAAGCATTCAAATCATCTTGTAAATCCAATACTTTAGCAAACATTTTTTCTTTTAGAAGGAGTTTGGCTTTTTCATATATGGCCCGTTTGCCAATGCTGTCATTTTGATACTCCCCAATGAGTTTATTGAACTCTGCTAACTTAGCTGTTGTATTTGCATCAGACGTTTCAAAAAAGAGCGAATCTTTAGCTGTCTGCACGGCATCAACAAAATCACCGTCAGGAAATTTTTTCAAATACTCATTTAATGCAGCTAAAGCCTTTTTCTTATCTTTTGTTTTAGCCAGCCATAATGCTCTGTCTTTTAATATACCCTCATATTCATCATAACTCGGATTTATTGCTTGAAGAATGGCATTTGCTATTGCCCCAGCCGTTTTATAATAGCCTTTATCTGCAAATTTTTGCATCATTTTTTGCGATGCTTTAAAGTCTTCCATAAAATAATCTGGCTTTGCCTGAATAATTTTATCTATATATTGCGGTGCCTCTTTTTCATTGTTTGAAAGGTATATTGCTGCAAGATGATAGGCAGCATTTGCTGCTACCTCCACATCAGCTGTTGTATACAAAGCTTTTTTATAATACTCTAGAGCCTTCGATACAGCTCCTGAATCTTCCAGCATTTCGCCTTTATAGATATATCCTAATTTTGCATACTTACTTTGCTTATGCTCTGTAAAAAGGCGGTCAAAAAAATAATCGGCATCTGTATTTTGACTTTGTTTCGCATAACTTCTTGCTAGTAATGCAAGAACATGAGGTACATTTACATCAGAAGAGTATTCTAGCAAGAAATTTTTTGCATAACTAATGACATTATCCCAATCTTTCAGTTTTGCATTTACCATAATTTTATAATAAAGCAATTCTGCTTTAAAAAGTGTGTTTGGATAAGACTTTAATACATCATCAATAGTTTCTAAACATGAATCATACTCTTTTTGTTTATACTGTTTTTTAACTTTTAAGTACTCTTTTACATCTTCTACTTCTTTAATATATACAGGCTTACCTTCTAAATCCAAACTTCCTACAAAGGGGAGTTTATCTTTGTCTAAAGTAAAAGGAAAATTGAGTGCTATGGCAGAAACATCTTCTTTTTTAAATAAAGGAATATTCTTTTTAAACCCTATCACAGTCCATCTTTTTGCACTCTTTACATTTGCCTCAAAAACAGTACTATCTACAGTTAAATCAAAAATATCTGCCAAAAGTTTCATTTTATAAAATGGCTTTATTATTAAATAAAATTTATTTTTTTTAACAATAGTGTCTACTTTAAAAAAGTCATTTTGAATATGCTTAATATTTCTTGATGGTCTTTTAGAAAATGCACAAATTACTTTTGTTACTTCCTTAAAATCATTTTTGAATTCTTTACATGTAAATTTTTGAGAGTCTTGTATATCAAGCGTAGAGTATTTAATGAAGTTGTCTTTTGCACTATCAATAGATATTTCGAGTGCAAAAGAGTTGCTGAATATAAAGGCCAAGAGTATCCATTTTAACAATTTCTCTCTCCCTTTAGAAGTAATAAATAACTATTAATATCCACTATTATATACAAAAGCTGTAATAAACTCTAAAAGCGGATTTATTGCAACAAAAGCAAATATAGTTCCTATAGCGGCAATTCCAATAATAGTTTTCAATGCCAATGTCGCATTTGCCCCATACATATTCCCATCATTACCCATAACAGGTTCTTTCATAAACATATATACTACAAGTTTTAAGTAGTAATATCCTGCAATTGCGGAGTTAAGAGCCATAATAAATGCTAAAACAGTATATCCGCTTGTTACTGCAGAACTTATCAGATAAAGTTTACCCCAAAAAAGGGCAAAAGGAGGAACACCTGCCAAACTTAACATAAACAAACCCATAATAAGGGCTGCAACAGGTGCAGTTTTAATCATCCCTGCAAATTTATCATAAGAATGATCTGACATTTGATATGCTGGCAAATTCTTTTGACGAGAAATCCACAGCATAGAAAATGCACCAAGGTTAGTAAATGCAAATAATACCCAGTACAAGAACAACGCACTGTTGGCTTGTGTTGTCCCAATTAATATAGCTCCCATAACAAAACCTGCATGTGAGATAGAACTATAAGCAAGCATACGCTTTACATCAGTTTGTACTAAAGCCCACATATTTGAAACAGTCATTGTAATAACGACAAAGGCATACAGTACAATCTTGAGCCATACAATATCACTATGCACTAAAAATTCAAAAAATCTCATAGCAACTACAAAAGCAGCAATCTTTGGAACAATTGACATATATCCTGCCATTGGTGCGGATGAGCCTTCATACACATCCGGAGCCCATGTATGAAATGGAATAAGTGATAATTTAAAGGCGAATGCAGCTAACATAAAAGCAATACCAACAAGCACATATCCAATATCAGCATAGCCGTTTGCGGCCAACACCAATGCAATTTTATTAATTTCAACAGAACCAGTAAGAGCATAAAAAATCATTGCACCAAAGCTAAAAAGTCCAGCTGCTAAAGCACCCATTGTAAAATACTTCACTGCCGCTTCAAATGATTTATCTCTATTATGCATAGCAATTAATGTATACAGTGCTAAAGAAGATGTCTCTAATCCCACAAATACTAAAATAATATTGTCAGTTGCAACCATAAATTGGAAACCTGAAATCATAAACAAGAATAATGCAAAAAATTCAGGATATGAAAACTCGTGAAAACGCTTATGTGTTAAAGCTAATGGAATAAAAAGCATTGAAGCTATAACTATAATAAACTGAGCTAACAAGGCTAGTCCATCGATTAACATAACATCAAACATACCTAAAACAGTACCGTTTTTGGCAAATACACCGGAAGCATCAAGTAGTGAGAAAAAGTCCATTGCCAAAAATAGCAAACTTAACGTCACATAAAGTGATTTGTGAAGACCACCTTTGAAGACGTCTATCACTAAGATTAGTAAGGCACCTATAACCGGTATCAGCATAGGAGCGAGAGTCATTACGTTTAATGACTCCATTGAAATATTGATTGGTGCTAACATTAGTGAACCTCCTCTATAATGGTTTTATCAATAACTACAACTTTAGGTTTCACCAAATTAGGAATTCTCTTTTTCGCTAACTCTGTTGTAGATTTATTATGCATTAATTGTACAATTGATTTAACACTGTTGTTGATTGGATCTAAAACAGGTTTTGGATAAATTCCAAGCCAGATTGCTACGATTACTAACGGAATCAAGCCAAATAGCTCTTTTTTATTGATATCAGGAAGGTTTTTATTTTTTTCATTTGTCACTTCACCAAAAAATGCTTTTTTATAAGCTGCAAGCATATAAATTGCACCGACGATAATACCTGTACCTGCTAATAAAGTCAAAATGTGTGATTGTTGATAAAAACCAAGGAGAGATAAAAACTCTCCAACAAAGTTAATAGTTAGTGGTAAACCAACTGATGCCATCATCATAATACCAAATATAGTCGCATATCTAGGCATAACATGTGCCAAACCACCAAATTCACTCATCATTTTTGTATGTCGTCTGTCATAAATAACACCTACCAGTAAAAACAGAGCTCCGGCAACAACACCGTGACCGAGCATTAAAAATATAGAACCGGAAATACCTTCAACATTTAATGCAAATGTTCCTAAAATAATAATACCCATGTGTGAAATGGAAGAGTATGCGACGACCTGCTTCATATCTTTTTGTGCATACGCAACCATTGCGGTATATATAACCATTATAACTGCTAAAATAGCAATCGGTATCATAAAAAATGCAGACGCATCAGGGAACAATGGCAGTGAAAATCTTACAAATGCATAAGTACCCATTTTTAAAAGAATTGCTGCAAGAATTACCGAACCAATTGTCGGTGCTTGCCCATGTGCATATGGTAGCCATGTATGAAATGGAAACATTGGAACTTTGATGGCAAAACCAATAAAGAAAGCAACAAAAAGCCATAACTGAAATGACTCCGGTAATATAAGTCTATACCAATCTAATAATGCAAAGCTCCATACGCCTGTTGCCTGATAATAAAAATATGCCATAAAAAGCATACCCACAAGCATTACAAGTGAGCCTGCAAATGTATATAAAAAGAATTTTATAGAGGCATATATTCTTAAAGGTCCACCCCATGCACCAATAATATAAAGCATTGGTACAAGTGAAAGTTCCCAAAAAGTATAAAATACAATTGCATCAAGGGCTGCAAAAACACCGGCCATCGTCATTTGCAAAAATAAAAGAGTGATAATCATATATTTTACTTTTTTAGTATCTGTTAAAGAACCGATTCCAAGAAGTGTAAAAAATGCTGATAGAATGATAATAAACAATGAAATACCATCTACACCTAATGTATAATTAATTCCAAAAGATGGAACTAATGGTAAATGTTCCATAAACTGCATGCCTGACACATTATCATCAAAAGCATACCAAAGCCATAATGAAAGAGCAAATTCTATGGCAGCAACCGCTACACCATATACCCGCATACTCTCTTTTTGTATCATAAAACCAAACACAGCAGCCAATGCTGGAAAGAAAATTAATATCGATAAAATATGATCTAACATATACTAAACTCCTAAAGCTGACAAGAATACTAAAATCTCATCAGAATATCTTGCTGCAAGTCCAAAAACTACAGCTAATAATAGTAAACCGATTAGACCAGCAACCATCCATGTAAGCATAGTAGATAAATTACCACTTTGCATTTTCCTTGTTTTTTCACCAGTACCATATATAATAGCAGCAATTCCGTCAACAGTCGCATCAACTATTTTTAAATCAACTTTCGTCCAGAAAACCTCTGATAATTCTCTATATGGTTTTACAAAATACTCTTCATAAGCATAAGGAATATAATATTGATTAATTAACAACTTATACATAAAAGAGTTTTCCATTTTGCTTGTACCATCTGGCACTGTAACTCTTGAATTTGCATATTTTTTATAGGCATATAAGATTGCTAAACCTACAAACATTTGTGTTCCAACTAGCATAATCAATGCAGTCCCATGTGCAATATGATACTCATGTGCATTTAATGCTTCTTCAACCATATCAAAGAAAGGTGTTTGAAGTACTCCTGCTCCAATAGCAATAAGAAGCAACGGACTCATAGCCCATAACATAAATCTATACGCTTCATGCGGATGAATTCCAAAGAGTTTGTAACGTTCTTCACCATGGAAAATAAGTGCAACAAGTCTAAATGAATAAAATGCTGTTAAACCTGCTGTAAAGAGTAAAACCCCATAAATTACCATGTGATTACCTGAATATGCAGCTTCAAGAATTGTATCTTTAGAAAAGAAACCTGCGAATGGAATAACACCAGCCAATGCAAGAGAACCTATCACCATCATAATCCAAGTCCACTTCATCACTTTTTTGAGTCCACCCATTTTAAATGGATCAAGTTCATCATGCATAGCATGCATAACATTACCTGCACCTAAAAATAGTAATGCTTTAAAACCGGCATGTGCCATAAGGTGGAAAAGTGCCACCCAGTAAGCACCAAGACCAGCTGCTGCAAACATATATCCTAACTGTGAAAGTGTAGAATATGCGATAATTCGTTTCATATCACGATTAACAAGTGCCATAGATGCTGCAAAAATTGCCACAAATGTACCAAGACTTGCAATAAATAGACCAACATGAGGAATTAAGCTATAAAGCTCATGCGATCGGATAACAAGATAAACACCCGCTGTTACCATTGTTGCTGCGTGAATAAGTGCTGAAACCGGTGTAGGACCTTCCATTGCATCGGCAAGCCAAGTATGAAGTGGAAATTGTGCCGATTTACCCATCGCACCAATAAAGAGAAAAATTCCAATCCATGTAAGTGTTGCAGCAGGCAATTCATGAAATGCTGTAAAAGCACCATCATATTGAAGTGTTCCCGTGTTCCAATAAATTAAAAAAAGTCCAATTAACATTCCAAGATCGGCAATACGGTTCATAATAAATGCTTCATTTGCTGCCCATGTTGCACTCTCTTTGTGAAACCAAAAACCAATGAGTCCCCATGAACAAAGACCAACGCCTTCCCAACCAATAAAAAGACCTGCATAATTATCACTCATGACAAGAATCATCATTGAAAATACGAAAGCAGAAAGCCATGAAAAGAATCTATTAAATCCTTTGTCATGATCCATATATCCTATTGAATATACATGTACTACTGTTGAAACCAAAGTCACAACCATCATCATTGTTACAGAAATCTGATCTACAACAAAACCAAAAGGAATATATAAATCACCTGTTGCCATCCATGTCATCATTGTTACATGTATAGGCTCTCCACCTTTAAGTATATGCACTAGCAGTATTGTACTTGCAATAAATGATGTAAATATCAGTAAACTTGCCACAATACCTGTAAATAATTTCTTTGGTGTCGCTGTAAAAAGTGCCGAGAACAAAGAACTAACAAGTGGAGCAAATAAAGCTATATATAAATATTTTTCCATTTTTTACCCTTTCATCGTTGTTAACGCATCTAAGTCAATTGAACCATGGCGTTTATACCATACAATAAGTAGCCCAAGCCCCACTGCAACTTCTGAAGCAGCAATAGCAATTACAAAAAATGCAAACATTTGACCAGTTAAGTCACCATAATAATGTGAAATTGCAGCAAAAGCCACATTTACTGCATTCAATAATATTTCAGTTGCAAAAAATAGCAAAAGAAGGTTTTTTCTACGCATTACACCTACTAAACCAATAGCAAATAAAATAGTAGATAAAACAAGATAGTGGTTTAAACCTATTTCCATCATGAAAGTACCTTTTTATTTTTTTCTTCTTCAATTTCAGCTTCATTCATCAGCGTTATTGAAAGATCCATTTTTTTACCTGCAAGTACAATACCAGCAACCATTGCAACAAGTAGCATAATTGCAGCAAGTTCAAATGGTATGAGGTATTTTGTAAAGAGGACTAAACCAATCTCTTGTGTATTTCCTACTCCATCAATTCCAGGATAAAGTGCCACAATATTTCCAGATACCATAGGCATTGCAAATATAACAACCACCAAAACTGCTGCCAGTGTGGATAAACCGACAATTATATATTTATTGCCTTGCTTTTCTTTTACATCTCTTGTCGTATCAAAAAACATCATACCAAAAGCATATAAAGCCATGACAGCACCAGTATATACAATAATTTGTACTGCACCTAAAAAATCAGCACCTAAAATAAAGAAAAATGCTGATATAAAAATCATTCCCGCCGCTAATGCACTTAACGCAAACAATGCTTGTGATGTTGTTACAACTATGAAAAACATCGCAATTGTTAAAAATGCAAATAAATAAAACGCTACCGCTTCAAACATAATCCAAACTCCTTAATATGACAGAGGTGTTTTTTTAACACGCTCATCTTCATGTGGTGTAATAGCACCGAAACCTTCAAACTCTTTTTGAGCCTTTGCTTTCATAGTATCTATCGGTGTCAGCATATAGTCATAATCCACAAAGTGTTCTCTTTGTTCTGATGCATTTTCATACTCGCCACCATGTGTAATAGCAAGCTCCGGACACACTTCAGCACAATATCCACAAAAAATACAGCGACCAAGATTAATGGTATATTCACTCACCTCTTTACGAGAATTTTCATCAATTTTTGTATCCATACGAATACAATCAGAGATACAAATTTTTTCACACAAACCACATCCGATACATCGTTCTGTATCACTTTCCCAAAGTCTTTTCATCTCATGTACAGCACGGTAACGAGGACCTATAGGCATTTTCTCTTGTGGATATTTGACAGTATGAATATCAAATCGTAACATCTCTCTCATAACAACCCAAAGTCCAACAAAAAGCTCACCTTTAAAGCTTCTCTTGACAACACGCTTAAACTTACCCCAGCTATCAGTAGGATAATCTTCAATATCAACTAAAAAGTAGCCATTATCAGCTACATTTCTATCATTAAATTGTTCCATTTTCATTCATTATCCCCTTAAAACATCATCACTAAAGCAGTGATTACAACATTAATCACGGCTAATGGCATTAGTACTTTCCAACACAACCACATAAGTTGATCTGGTCTTACATCTGGCCAAGCAGCTCTCGTCCATAAGAAAAAGAAAAAGAAAAATGCAACTTTTCCTATTAACCCTAATGCACCAAGGAGACTACCATCACCATATCCGCCTAAAAATATAAGGGGAATTACAAATGAAATAAAGAACATATTCGCATATTCACCAATAAAGAAAAGCCCCCATCTCATACCTGAGTACTCAGTACCAAAACCATCAATAATTTCATGATCATTTGCTATTAAGTGAAATGGAGTACGACCAGTTTCAGCAAAAGCAGAAATCCAAAAAAGAACAAATGCTACAGGCTGCGTCCATATAATCCAGTGACTGATGCCACCTGTTTGATAATTATTAAAATCAATGAGAGATAAAGAACCAACCATCATAATAGGAGCAAGTATAGATAAACCACTCACAACTTCATAAGAGATAAATACAGCAGCTGTACGTGCTGCTGAAAGCAATGCAAATTTATTTGCTGATGCCATACCTCCGAGGAGTGGACCAAATAAACCAACTGCCATTACACCCAAAATATACAAAATACCAATATTTATATCAGCAACTATAGGATGAACTGTGTATCCAAAAATCGTAAATTGTGGGAAAAATGGAATCGCTGCTGCTGCCATAAACGCAGTTGCTGCAGTAATTACAGGAGCAAGTCTAAAAATAGGCCCCACAACATTAGTAGGAATGATATCTTCTTTTGTAAAAAGCTTTATTCCATCTGCCGCAACTTGTAGCAAACCATACGGTCCAACATACATTGGCCCCAAACGGCGTTGCATAAATGCAAGTATTTTACGCTCAAAATATGTACCAATACCTGCTAACGCAGAAAATATAAGTAAGATTGCAACAACTTTTATTATCGTCTCAATTAAATATGCTGTGTCCATATATTATACCTTTTTTATCGAAGCTGTACTAAAACGGTAATCGTTAAAGAGTACTTCTGAGTTTAATTTTTTATCAAATGTTGGTAAAATCACGATATCCCCTGCAATTTTATTATCACTCACTACATTAGCAGTGAGTTCCCCATTTGCAGTTGTAATTGTAACAGTATCACCTTCATTGTATTCCGTTTTAGACAGGTACTCTTCACTCATATAAATACCGCTTACTTCATCCAAGTTTGTTGTTTTATAGGTAAAATCTGTAAACTGTCTTACAGGATTAGCTGAGTAGATTATACATCCTTCTAACTTATCTTCACTGAATTTCTCAACACTTTCATCATCACTTGCATCAACTGCTACATTTTTGAGCACATAACCTCTCACTTCTGTACCGTCATTTTCATAATGATTTGGAAGATTATCAAATTCCTCTTCTATAAATCCAACAGAAGTAGGAAGTTTCACAGTATAGTCAATTACATTTGTTGCATCAAAGCCTAATGCATTTGCTATGTCATTTAATTCATAGCCATTGTATGAGATAGCCGCATTTGTAGGATTAACCCGTTTATTAACACTTGTTAATGTCCCCTCTTGCTGATTGATAGCCGGCATATCCAAGTCGCCGTCACCAAGACCCGAGAGTACAAAATCGCCATCCGTATTGTATCCAATACTATAATTTCCTTTTGCGTCATCAAGTTCACAAATAAGTGAAACACCAAGAGAATTTGTCAGTGTTGGAATCATAACAAGTTCAAATTTAGAGTATTTCTCAACTAACGCAACAAGACGTGCAAGATTTTTAGAACTAGGATGTGTATAAAGGTCTGGTCCAACCATTAATGCAAAAGTCTCTTTTTTCTTCAGGTTTTTCTCTAAAGTTTCCATAAACTTCGCATCAGTACCTAAAATTTCAAGGAGTTTATTATCATCAACAACTACTTCTTTAGATACTTTCTTAGGTACCATTTTAGATTTTTCTACTTCTATCTCTTCTTCTTCGCCCGTCTCTTCATTTACTTTCATTTCTTTAACGATTTCAACAACTTTCTCTTTTATTGTTTCTTCAACCGTTATAGTTTTTTCAGAGTGAAATGATGCAAGATACTCTACAATATCTTTTGGCAATTTCTCTTTATCCCCAAATAAATCAAGGACAAGATAGAGTGCTGTTTCTTCTTGAAGCGGTGCATGTTCAACTGTCATTATAGATTTTCCAAGACCTTCGATAATAGGATCTTTTACAGGATGAAAATAAAGTCCTGCCCCTTTACTTACTGTAATTGAGTTATTAAGAGCATATCTTGCATTTGGATTATCTGTTTTTAAGGCTGAACCGACTGAAACAATAAAGTTTGTAGTATGTACGCGTTCTAAATCACTACCATAAAGTTTTGTACCGCTTATCTCAGAATAATCTTTTAAAAATGTTTGCAATGCTTTTGCTTCATTATTTACAAGTTTGTATCCAAACTTCTCTTTCATAGCTTGAAGTAAATATGCTTCTTCATTGGTAATAGTAGAAGTAAAGCAAATAGTATCTGCCTTTTTAAATGCTTCTACTGCCGCATTAAATGCTGCTTCGTCTTTTGTTGCATTTGCATTTTGATAATCAAATCCATAACGTCCTGCACCACAAAGTGAAACATAATTCCATTCATTCATAACACGGTAAATTTTATCTTCAGGGTTTTCAATACTTGCATGTTTTACATCATAAGATATTTGGCATCCTGCAGAACAATGCCCACAAGTTGCAGGAACTTGTTTGAGTTCCCATGCATTTGATTTATACATAAATTGTGTATCAACCAAAGCACCAACAGGACAAACTGCCGCACACTCTCCACAAGAAGTACAATCAAGTACATCCGTACCATTTGTAAGACCAATGACTGATTTGTTTAATTTATTCCACATTGCATAAGCGTCTTTTGGCATTTCAGCCTTATAATCAGCATTGAGTGCATCTCCTCCACGAGGAATAGTTTTAAGAGAAGTATCACCTATCATATCTTTACATGTAGTCACACAACGCTCACATACAATACAAAGACCCGGATCATAATGGAGATGTCCCCAATCATGAGAACTTCTATCTACATCTTTAACAGTATAACTTTGCGTATCTACACCTATTTCCAATGTATAGTTTTGTAGTTCACACTCTCCAGACTGATCACAAACGCCACATTGAAGAGGATGATTCACATCATATACTTCCATAATTGCACGACGTTCTTTCTCTATTGTCTCAGTAGAAGTTGTTATATTCATACCGTCTTTGGCTTTTGCATTACAAGCATAAACTTGTTTTCCATCTGCCTCAACAAGACAAATACGACAGGCCAAAGTTGGACTACATCTTGTTAAATAACATATTGCAGGAATAAAAATATCATTCGCACGGGCAGCATTTAATAAATACTCACCCTCCTGCGTTTGAACCTCTGTTCCATCAATATTTATAGTAATTTTACTCATTATATTACTCTCACTATTTTGGATTTTTCAAATCTATATGAACTTGCATCTTTTCCTATATCAAAAATAGGATTCAGTGCTATTGTTCCTTTAAGCTCGTTATCTTGTTTGAACTTTCTTTTGATTACACGATTTTTTAGACTAATTTCTACTTCATCACCATCACTTATTCTTGCAGCTGCCCCAAATTGTGCAGAACCTCTTAATGTTATATCTTTTTCTAATTGTTGCGTTTTATTTGTAAATTCATTGAATTGTAATACAGGGTTACAATTGTAAATTACAGTGCCGTTAAACTCCGGTAAGTCATCAATCGGTTCTACTTTTGAGCCCATTTCACATGAAACTTCATCTAAAATATATCCTCTTTTATCTTCTCCATAAGACGAAAGAAAATTTTCTAAATCATCAAATGCAAGTGATTTAAAGCCTTTGGATGTATCTAATTCTTTTGTATAATCAATGGTATTTTCTTTTTCTAATCCCAATGCATTCGCTATATCATTTAAAGTATAACCATCAAAAGCAAGTGCCACATTTAACGGTAAAACCTGATTGTCTACATTGACAACCGTTCCTTCTACTTGATTGAGCGCCGGCATTGCTAAGTCTGCATCTTTTGATGATGACATTATAAAGTCACCTTGGGCATTATAAGCAACAACATTGCCTATATTTTCATCAATATCAAGTTTACATGTAAGAGAAACACCTGCCGTGTTAACTTCTGTTGGAACAACAACTAATGAAAAATCAGTATATTTTTCAATCAAAGCTACTAGTTTTGCAATATTTTTTGCACGTTTATGGGCAAAAACATCACTTCCAACAACAAGTATACGTTTCTTAGCTCGTGAAAATGATTTACTCATAAGTTGTAATTCATCATCGCCAACATTACTTTCTGCTTCAAGATAACCTAAATCTAAGTCATCTAGAAATGCCCTTGTATCCTCATCAACATCACTATTTTTCAGAAGTTCATTTGCTAAAAGAGCCATAACGCCCTCTTCTGTTCCGACTTCATACTTCATAAACTGTGTTACTGTATTTTTCATCAATGCATCTTCTAATGGATGTGCATAAACAATTTTTGCACCATTATGTTGTGCTGCCGTTGTTATTGCATACCGTACCATTGGATTATCTGTTGCAATGCGTGTACCAATTACGATGATTGCATCTGCTTGTTTTATTGCGTTCATGCTAGCACTATGATGTAATTTTCCACTGATACTGCTATAAGCTTTCATAAATTCACCATAAAGACGGGCATCTTCATTAAAAAGTTTGATACCAAGCTTTTCTTTTAAAAGCTGTAATATATGTGCTTCTTCATTTGTAATTATAGATGAAAAACGAATAGCATTTGCACTTTTTATTGCTACAACAGCTTTATCAAATCTAACCTTATCTTTTTGTGCTTTATTATCAAAATCAAATCCAAAACGTCCTGCACCACATAATGAATTGTACTCAAAATTATTTTTTACTCTATATATGCTGTCATCCCCATTAATTCCAACATGACGCGTTTCATATTCTAAAGCACAACCTGCAGAACAGTGTGCACATGTTGAAGGAATGCGTGAGAGCTCCCATGCATTTGCAGAATATTTGAAATCAGAACTCACCAATGCACCCACAGGACAAACAGCGATACATTCACCACAAAATGTACAATCTAAAGTATCTGAACCTTTCGGAATAATAACAGATGAATATCCGCCAAATTTAACTTCAATAGCATCATCGCCAATTACTTCATTACATACATGCACACATTTTTCACACATAATGCATAAAGCAGGATCATAATTAATGAGTCCCCAATCTTCTACTTTACGAACTTGATCTTTCGCAGAAAATTCTTGATGTCCTACATTAAATTCTAAAGTCATATTTTGTAAATCACATTCACCTGATTTATCACAAACACCACATTCTAAAGGATGATTCACATCATAAAGTTTCATAATATTTGTACGTTCTGCTTCTAATGCTTTTGAATTTGTTTTTACTTCAATGCCCTCAGTTGGAGGCGTATTGCAAGAGAGTATAAACCCATCAACACCTGTCACTTCTATTGAGCAGATACGACAAGATGCACATGGAGAAGTTTTTGAAATATAACACATGGTAGGAATATAGATGTCATTTTTTCTCGCAGCTTGCAAAATAGTTTCACCTTTTGCCGCAGTAACATCTTTGCCGTCAATTTTAAAATTTATCATTTTACTCATTCACCGCCTCCTTATGCCTGTACCATTGCTATATAGTAACAACGCATACATCTCTCAGCCTCTGTTAGGGCTTGTTCCTGTGTAAAACCAAGATTCACTTCTGCATTATTATGCTTACGGATTGCAGCATCTACTACCAAAGAGTGTTCACGAGGAAGACCTGGTAACCAACCTGTAACTTTTTCTTTTTTATCATATACTTTAAGTTTACTTAAATGATCTTCCATAATCTCTTCATCAGTTAGAGTTACTTCACCTGTTTGCACATAACGAGCCATAACTGATGATGCACGTTTTGCCTGACCAACTGCATTAACAATTGTCATAGGACCATATTCACAATCACCCGAAGCAAAAATTCCTTTGCGTGAAGTCATATAATCTTTGCCATTTGTTTTAATAGTAGCCCAAGAAGTCATTTCAATATCCCATTCCTCTGGAAGCAAATCTAAATCAGCCGATTGAGAAACGGCAGGTACTAAATAGTCTGCTTCAATCGTATATGATTCGCCCTCTATTTTCACTAATTGTGCTCGTCCACCATTAGGGTCAGGTACAAGTTCAAACTTATCTATTAATAACTCATTTAAAATATCATTTTCATCTGTTGTTATTTTATTGACGGCAGAATGGAATAAAAATTCTACACCCTCTTCAACAGCTTCATGATACTCTTCATAAGTTGTATTGCGTATGATAGTCTTTTCATCACGGCGATAAATCATATATACTTTTTTTGCATTAGCACGAATTGCACAACGAACAACATCCATTGAAGTAAATCCACCACCAACACAAACAACTGTTTTACCAGTTAAATCTACATAATCAGTTGTTAAAAGATTCTCTTCTTGAACTTCTTTTGGAATTGTAATGCCATATTTTTCATACAAGTTTACACGGTCAAGAAAGTCAATCGCTCCCCAATAACCTTTGATCTCAGGTCGCTCATTTTCACAACGCACTTTTTTAGAAATTCTTGTTCCAACAGCAACCATTGTTGCATCATATTCATTTTCAAATCTACGCATATCATCTGCCGAGATTCTTGAGTTCGTGATGAAATTTACACCCATGTCTCGAACACATTCAATATCTTGATTATATTTATCAACAGGCATACGGTACTCAGGTACACCTACTGCTACTTCACCACCAAGCACAGGAAGGTCTTCATAAACATCAACTGCAACACCTTCAGCAGCGAGGTAATAAGCCGTAGTTAGTCCAGCAGGACCTGCCCCAATAACTGCTACTTTTTTATCAATCGGTGTTTTTTTCTCCATTGGATGAAAAAAGTCGTATTCATGATCTGTTTCCCAATCCGCACCAAGACGTTTGAGTGCCATAATTGAGATAGGCTCATCAAGATTTGTTCTTCGACAAGCATCTTCACATGGATGTGGACAAACACGCCCACAAGTATGTGCAAGTGGCATTGTTTGACGTGTAGCTTCTAGTGAATCATCAAAACGTAAATCTCTTACACCCTCAATATAACCGGGAATATCAACATGTGCAGGACAAGCATCAGTACATGGTGCTGTTATTTTAGCAATGTAGCCGATTGAGTCATCATAATGCTTTGATTTTTTCTTTTCATTAATACATTCTAAGAATGTATCTTCAAAATGATTCATTAAATCTAGTATAGGGTTTGGAACAGTTTTTCCAATCTCACACTTAGAAGTAATTTGCATACTTTTACCAATCTCTTTTAAGTGATCCAAATCAGCAATTTCACCTTCACCACGAGCAATTTTATCAAGTTGATCATAAAGAATTCGACCACCCCATCTACCGGGAGCACATCTTCCACATGCTTCTGAATAAACTTGATACTGTGCAGCATATTCCATCGCTAAACGGATAACATCTACATCCTCATTAAATAATGAAACACCATCCCAGCCTATAAAAGCTTTGGAATCACGATGATCATCATATTGTGCCGGTAAATTATAAGCTGATTCTTCCCACTCTTCTTCGGGTTTGCCAATGTTATTAACAAGCTCACCATTCCAAGTAGAAAAATATACTTTGCTCACATTCAATCCCTATTTTTTTACTACGATAGTCCAATCGACTTCGTTAAATTTTAATGAGTTATACAGTTCATACCCACACTCTTTTACTAAATCAGCACTTCTTTGAATCGGAGTAAAATCACCAATTTCAAAAAGAAAAATCAAAGTCTCTGTAGGCTTATGTTTCTCCTGCAAAATCTCTTTCATACGAGGTTCAAAATCATCTTTTAAGTGTCTTAAGTCATATCTTTTCATTGTTTACTCCGTAACCAATTTTACTACAGTGGTGCTTCGCACATCACTTGCGTATTCTTCACTAAAAAAGCAAAGCAGTTTGCTTTTTCTTACGCTCATCATCTGTCAACCTCACCGAAAACTATGTTGGTTGTACCAATAATAGATACAACATCCGGAATGTAGTGACCCGGTAAAAGGTCAGTTAAAATTCCTGTATGCCAAAATGATGGTGCACGTAGTTTAAGTCTGTAAGGGTATGGTCCACCTTGTGAATTTATGTAAAATCCAAGTTCACCTTTTGGTGATTCAGTCGGAACATATACTTCACCTACCGGTGGTCGCATTCCTTGTGTTACAAGTACAAAGTG
>JALUXS010000041.1 GCA_027013185.1 Sulfurimonas sp. | reverse complement strand
CATCAAAGAGTAATTTTGCGTCATAATATCAATCTTTGGTGCAGAAATATATTTCGGTGCATGTGCCATTAAATCAGTCTGCCCGTCTTTTTCACATTTTTCGTACATTTCAATACATTGGTATAAAATCTTCGCACTTTGTCTCATCTCTTCCATATAAATACGGTAACGGGCAAAGTTATCACCTTTATCTGAAAAAGGAACGTCAAATTCTACTTCATCATACAATTCATACGGCTCTTCTTTACGAATATCCCATGCAACGCCTGAAGCTCTAAGCATTGGACCTGTACAACCCCATGAAAGTGCCATTTCAGTTGAAACAGTCCCGACCTCTTCCATTCTCATTAACCAAATACGGTTAGAATCTAAAAGATCTTCATAATCTTTAATATTTTGAGGAAGTTTATTTAAAAATACTCGTAATTGATGTAAAAAACTGTCTTGAATATCTAAAGGAACACCACCTATACGGATAGCCGCATGTGTAAGTCTTGCACCACAATACCCTTCAATAATATCCATCAAATATTCTCTTTCACGGAATGCAAATAAAAATACTGTCATCGCACCGATATCGAGTGCAGTAGTTGCAAGCCAAAAAAGGTGAGACATTAAACGATTGATTTCTAAAAGAAGCATACGTATAACTTTTGCACGACGAGGCACTTCAAGCCCAATAAGTTTCTCAACAGCTAAAGCAAAACCATAATTATTTGAAGATGACGCAATATAATCCATACGGTCTGTTGTCGGCATAAATTCATTATATATCATGTTCTCAGCCATTTTTTCCATACCACGGTGAAGGTACCCGATATCTGGATGTGCTTTTACAATTTGTTCTTGTTGTAAATGTAACATTAAACGCAATTGTCCGTGAGCAGACGGGTGCTGCGGACCGAAGTTTAGTATCAGTTCATTATCATCTCTATCAAAAGTTATATTTTCAAAAAATGGTGTTAATCTATTTTTTACCTGTGCCATATTTATACCACCCTATCTTTGAGGATCATCAATTACTTTTGATGACTCTTTATCTAATTTTGTAACCATAAACACGCCACCTTCTTCTTGATACGACTGTGTAACTGCAGGTTCATCACCTGTAATTTTTGTACCTTTAGGTACTTCATGTCCAAGACGAGCAAAACGTTCTGAATCATATCTATCAACTCTTGCAGGATCACGAAGTTCAGGCCCAATAATATCACGTGCCTCTTTTCCGTAAATTTTATCTACTTCATACCAAGCAGCAAATTCATCACCCTCCAGTGGATAGGTTTTTAAAAGAGGATGTCCTTCCCAATCATAAGGCATAAGAATTCTTTTCATAAATGGATGATTATTCGCTTCAATACCAAACATATCAAACATTTCACGCTCACTCCAGTCAGCACTTCTAAAAAGTTTTTCCACAGAATCAACTGCCTGTCCGTTCTCAATAAAATATTTTATACGAATACGCTTACGTTTATTCATAGAAAGCATTTGGTAAAAAATCTCAAAAGTATTGTCTTTTTCCAACCAATCAATTGCAGACATTTCTGAAAGCTGTGTATATGCCAACTCATCTCTCATTAACTCTAATACACCGTAAATGTCATGTGCATCAATATACACAACCATTTGTTCTACTTGAATATAAGCATCTTTAACATCAAATTTAGCCTTAATAGTTTCTAAATCATTTGCAAAAATTTCATCTTCTTCAACAGCAGTTTTTGGAACTTGGGGTGCTACATAAAATCTGTCGGTATAGTAAGCTTTTGCCTGTACATTATCTTTAGGTTTATACGCTCTCATATTACATTAACCTTTTAGCTTTTTGTGCATTTCCTGCTTTATTAGCACGAATTTTCTTTTGAAGTAACATCACACCGTACTGTAATGTTTCAGGACGAGGAGCACAACCTGGAAGATATAAATCAACAGGAATAATTCTATCACAGCCTTGCACAGTTGCGTAAGTATTAAACATACCACCTGTGTTTGCACATGAACCCATTGAAATAACCCATCGAGGCTCAGTCATTTGATCATACAAACGCTTAATAAATTCAGCATGTTTTTTTGTTAAAGTTCCTGCAACTATCATAACATCTGCCTGACGAGGAGATGCTCTAAAAATTGTTCCATAACGGTCAAAATCAAATCTTGAAGCACCTGATGCCATCATTTCAATACCACAACATGCGAGACCATATGTCAAAGCCCAAAGAGAGTTTGAACGTCCCCAGTTAACAATCTTATCTACACTTGTAAGTGCGATTGGCAATCCGCCATCTTGTGTATAATTTACTTTATGTTGTGCCATTCAAGTGCTCCTTTTTTCCATGCATATACAAAACCAATTGCCAACAATATTATAAACATCAGCATCTCAACAAAACCGAACCAACCAAGGACTTTAAAATCTACTGCCCATGGAAACATAAACACGATTTCAACATCAAATAGCAAAAACAGCAATGCAAACAGATAAAACTGTGGAGAAACTCTATTTGGCTGTTTCGTTATTTCAGGTCCACATTCATAAACCGAAAGCTTTATTTTTTCGCTGTCTTTACGTGCTAATGCACGACTCGCTAATCGAGCCATGACAGTTGTTGTAATAAATGCACCAAATGTTATAACAAAAAGTACAAATACCCCAAAATACGGATTTGCAGTACTAATATGCTCCATATAACCTACCTTTTATTTTAAAACTTGTACTTATAAAAAGTACAAATAATTTTTATATTTGTCTTCTAACAGTAAAAAATGATAGCTGTTGCTTATTTTTTCACTTTCTTCCTAGAAAAAACAGTTATTGCACTATAGCAAAATGAATATTAAAAAAAAGTTTTGTGAGGAAAAACTCATGTCCAATGTCACTTATCGCAACACTGACAAAAGCCATAATTTATTTGTTTAAAAAGCCCATGGACTTTTCACTGTCAAAATTTGCATCTTTTTCACGTTTGATTTCATCAATAAAATCTTTAAGTGTAAAAAGCGGGTTCTCCCGCACAGCAACTTTATAAGCAGTATTTTTTACTATTAAATTTATTTGTCCGCCGGTTAAAGAATATTCACCCAATTTATCGAGTGCAAATTTTTCTTCATAAGGAGCTTCTAAAGGTAACATTTTTTTCCAAAGTTCTATTCTTTGTTCCTTATCGGGCTTTTTAAATTCAATTTTATAGTTAAATCTTCTTGAAAAAGCTTTATCTATATTTTCAAGAAGATTTGTTGTCGCTATAAGCATACCACGGAAGTTCTCAATCTGTTCTAAAAATATATTTTGCATCTGATTATGCATTTGATCTGAGCCAGTAATATTCCCACTGCTTCTTGCCCCTAAAAACTGGTCTGCTTCATTTAGTAACAGTATTGGCTCTGTTTTTGTTTTTGCACTCAGTTCATAAAAGGTGTCAAAAATTTTACGGACATTTTTTTCACTTTCACCGACATACATAGAGAGAATCTTAGAACAATCAAAGGCAAGTACTTGCCGTTTTAAAGATTTTGCCAAAGAGTATGCCGTCATAGTTTTACCCGTACCTGCCGGTCCATAAAAAATTATACGTGCATCTATACCACTTTTTTTATCTTTTATACCCCATTTTACAAGCCTTGAAACCACCTCTTTATCTACCTGTTTCATCAAGTTTTCAAGTGTCTCTTTTGTTTTAACATTAAGCACAACATCATCTAAAGATGTGTCACTGTCAATGAGTTCAAAAATATCTTGTTCTTCAACCAAAGCACCCAGTTTTAAACGTGTTACTTTTTTTGTCTTTTGCGGATGAATAATACTTTGAAGCACATCATCGACTATATAAAAAGAGCGGCTGATACCGCCAAAAGGGTTAAGCATCTCTTCATAATCAATAATTCCACTGCTTAAAAGGTTTGAGCCTTCTTCTAAAAGTGAGCGATTTTTAATACGCTCGTACTCGTCCAAAGATATTAAATCTATAAGAGTATTCATCTCTCTGAGTGATGAATCTGTCGAGCCATATTCTTCACGAAGCAGTGCTATAAAAATCACCTGTTCGTAAATTCCCATTTTCTTTTGTTTAAAAAATTTATCTAAAACGAGATTTTCAGAAGTTTGCTTTACGCGTTCTTCTATACGTTTTTCAAGTAATTTCAGTTTGTTTTGCAATCTGTCAATACCAAGTGAATGTTCATGCACATTTTGACGAATAACACTCATTTTTTGATACAACTCAATTCTAAAAAATTGATCTTGCAAATATTCCAAATGATCAGAATAAGGTTTCACTTCCGGTAAATCCAAATCAAGTGTTCCGTCTTGTAACAATTTCAAAAAAGCAGGGGTCGGTCCGACTGCTGTATTTAAAAGTTCTAAGGGTGTTACATCGGCAATTTTTACAGGCGTAAAACTTTGTTGATGCAGCCAGCCAAGCTCAAGAAGATTCTTGAGCTCTTTTAGATGTTGTAAATGTTCATAATTTTCACTTTGATACAAATCTTGCAATAAATCAAGGACAAGAACATCATCCTGTCCTTTCACATATTTGTTTGCTATGTAGTGAAGTACTTTTGCTTCATTTATACTACACTTTAAATGTATAAAAATTTCCGATTTTTCAATCTCTTTTGTGTTTAAAAAGTTAACTAACGTTTTCAATTATTTCCTTAAAATTTATAACCAATGCCGGCTGAAATCAGTAAGATATCACCTTCACTGAACTCTCCATTAATTCCACTGGTATTTACAGAGCCAGAAACAGTTCTGCTATCATGCATAGAATAAAGTGCCGATAATCCTAGGTCTAGTTTATCATTTATTTTATAACGACCACCTACTGAAACAGCAATACTGTCAGTACCTGGCAGCTCAAAACCTAAAGTTTTTTCAGGAACCGGTGTTTCATCTATCACTAAACCAGCCATCAGTGTCATCTTGTCAAGTTCTTGCGTTAAACCAAAACGAAATGTACTTGTATCTTTCCAGTTTTTTGGCTTTGCATCATCAAAAGCACCGCTCAACACAGGATTAGTCAAACTTGTAGGGTATGTAAAATCAAGCTGCTTATATGCAGACCAGTATGTTCTCTCATACACAACTTCAAGTGTCGTTTTTGTAGGAAATGTATAAGCTACAGCTACATCCAAAGATGCAGGTAATGGGACTGTAACGCCTGAAGGTCCATTATATGTACTCGGAGAAACTAGCGTAAAATTCGTTACCAAATTTGCATTTCCATCAACCGTCAAATTCACTTTTGAGCGATATGTCAAACCTATTTCCAAATTTGAAGTCGGCTTGTACTCTAGTGCAAGGTTGTAACCAAAATCTACTGAGTCACCTGTCATATCTCGGGATGCTGTTGTAGTTGAGCTTACGTGACCATCGCTTTTTACTATACCACTTGTCTTAACGACTCTAAAACCGACTCCAAAACCAAATTTGTCATTAATTTTAAAAGCAACACTTGGATTTACTTCTAAAATTTCTAAAGTAAATTCCTGAGCAGAAGCTTTTGCCGGTTCTTGATTCCATTCTCTAGAAAGTCCACCAGGTGCTGTAATACTCAAGCCTACCCTTGCACTATTACTGCCAAGTTTTGGTGAAACATAATGCAAAGTAGGAACATAAAAATTTTCATTTTGTGAACGCAGTGTGCTCCCCGTAGTAGGTTTATAATCTTCTTTATTTATATGAATATAATTTAAATCCGCTTCTATATGGTTTTCATCAGACATAAAAATCATCTTTGCAGGATTATAATATGCTGCATCTGCATTATTTTGATTATGTGCAACATTTGCAGCACCTAAAGCTACTGCATTTGTAGATTGTTCCGGAACTTTATATCCCCCCGCCATTACAATTGAACTTACTACAAATGATATGAATGCTATTTTTCTCATATTTTCTCTTTTTTTGTATTTTCTGCTGACAATATTATCTTATTTTCCTTCAAAAGAGTATAAAAGTGCGATTTCATCTTTCCAAATTGTTTCATCAATAGTTTCTAGTATAAGTGGTATATCATCCATACGTTCATCATTCATTATAAATTTAAAAGCATCCAGCCCGATTTCCCCTTTGCCTAAAGAGTGGTGTCTATCAACCTTACTTCCTAAAGGTGGTTTTGAATCATTGATATGCATACCGCTTAAATATTCAAAGCCTACAATCTTGCCAAACTCATCCCATGTTTTCTCATAAGCTTCTCTTGTACGTATATCATACCCTGCTGTGAACATATGGCAGGTATCTATACAAACACCCACTCTTGATTTGTCTTCAACTTTATCTATAATATATGCTAAATGCTCAAACTTATAACCAAGATTACTTCCCTGCCCCGCTGTATTTTCTATAACTGCTTTTACATTTTGTGTTTTATCAAGTGCAATGTTAATAGACTCAGCAATGACATCTAAGCATTTGTTTTCAATTTCTTCTAAAAGTGAGGCATCTTCTTTTTGTTTTTTTGTCAATTTTGCCAAATGACTTCCCGGATGAAAGTTAAGTCTATCAAGTCCGAGTGCATCACAACGCTCCAGTTCATCTATAAATGCCGCTCTTGATTTTTCAAGTTTTTCAATCTCAGGATGTCCCAAATTTATTAAATAACTATCATGAGGCAACACATGTTTTGGCAAAATTCCACTTGCATCAAGTGCTTGTTTAAATTTTTGTATTGTTTCATTATCTAGCGGTTTTGCAACCCACTGTCTTTGATTTTTTGTAAAAAGGGCAAAAGCTTTTGCCCCGATTTCTTTTGCATTTAGCGGTGCATTATAAACACCGCCACTTGCACTCACATGTGCACCTACAAATTTACGACTTGTCATTTAATGTACTTCCTTAATTTTTATAAGTATATGATTGTATCTATCTTTAAAATAAATTTCTTTAGCATTTACCTTGTATTTTATATCTACATGTAGATTTTTTATTTCTTGCATAAATCCATCATTTTGCTCTAATATATTTTTACCCTCATATATTGCTTTGCCTAAAATAATATTTTGCAGCAAAGAAGAAGGATAATATTGAGAAAGATATTCTTCATTAAAACTACTTTTACTCATACATCCATTATCTACACAAATCAGATGATTTATAGTAATTTTTTTATATACATGACCAGCAAAAAAGAGTTCTAATTCTATTGCATCATTCGTATGTCGAATATAACCAAGATCTGAAAATTTTAGTTTTGGTGATTTAATAATAACTATTTTAGCAGCCGTATGCTCATAATTTTTAATGCTACATGCACTCAATAAAAAAATAAAAATCAGTAGAAAATATTTCATCTATTTTTGTAAAAACTTCCCGCATTTTTTTGTAGGAGTTCCGCCAAATTCTTTAATTTCACGAGCTGTGCCATTTTTGGCGATAACTTGTCTTTTACATTCATCTTTTGCTATACATTCTGGGTTTTTACATCCAATATCTTCTGGTACTTTTGCCATTATATATTTTTCCTTATAGTAATTATTTTTGAAATTTTATCGAAATTTTGTCAATTTGTCATATATACTTCTCTACTACGCAAAACTTACTATAATAAATTTATGAAAATACATATAGACATTGACTGTTTTTTTGTTAGTGCTGCGAGAATTATTGAACCGAAACTTGAGCACAAACCTGTTGCTATTGGCGGACGGAGTGACACTAAAATTTTTACTAAAGATGCAAAAAATCAGACTGTTAATTTTAAAAATTCCGGTTCTTTTGTACCTACCTTTTATAAATCCTATGAAAGCTGTGATGATATAGCAGCATTTAAAGACAAAGACGGGCGTATTCGTGGAATTCTCACAACTTCAAGTTATGAAGCCAGAGCCTATGGCATAAAAACGACAATGAGCATTCGTGAAGCATTACAGCTGTGTCCGGATTTGATTATAAAAGCACCAAACATGTCACATTATCAAGATCTTTCTCATAAACTTCACGAATTTTTAATGCGTAAAATTCCTCTTATAGAACAGGCTTCTATTGATGAATTTTATGGAGATTTGAGTGGATGGATAGAGGATGATGAGATTCCACAGTTTATAGATAATTTACGACATGAGATAAAAAGAGAGCTAAAACTGCCTGTTTCCATCGGTGCGGCACAAACACGCTATATTGCAAAGCTTGCAACCACCTATGCCAAGCCATTTGGGTGTAAAACCATTACACAATATGAGTTTGATAAATTTATTAACCCTATCAAAGTAGAAAATTTTGCAGGCATTGGCAAAAGCATGAAAAACAAACTTTACTCAGTACAAATCAAAACGCTCGGTGCTTTACGGAAAAGACGAGGAACTGTTGAATCTTGGGGGCCCTATGCAAAAGAGTTATACAAACGTGTTAACGGTGAAAGCGACGCTGATATCAAAACAAATCACAAAAGAAAATCCATAGGAATATCTCGAACATTTGATGCCCTGTATGACAGAGCAGAACTGCAAAGACGGGTTCATGTACTTGCAAGGCATCTTAGTTTTGCCATTATCAAACTCAATGTTATTCCCACTGTTTTTCATTTGAGTATAGCCTATGAAATGAATCAAAAATCTCATAAAAACATCTCTCTTGCCGAACTCTTTAACGAGAAAAAATTTGATACACTCTGTCTCTCTCTTTTTCAAGATGCCGATATACACAAACGATTGAATGTTATACGACTCAGCATAAATTGTTCAAGTTTTACCAAAGATTCAAAAAAGGAACTTTCCCTTATAGGTTTTGCAGAAGCACAAAAAATGCATAAACTTACCTGTTCAACACAAATACTACGTGAAAAATATGGTATAGACGCATTAAAGTTTGCAAGCGAATTATAAAAAAGTTAATTATATATTTTACTTATAATTCTTCTTTTTATTTACTAATACACTGAATCAATTTTTATTATATTATATTTTATTTGATAAATAACTATGCCCTTAAAAAATATTTAAGCATATCTTCCCTACAATAGCTGAAATATCACAAAAGTATCAAAAAAATATGTAGGGAATGTGATGATTGTATTAGTTTACTTTATAATTATCGCTTTTATAATTTCATATATTGATAGTAAAAAAAGGATTATACCGGACAAAATTATTATTCCGGCATTTATTGGTTTACTCATTTTAAAGTATTTTTATATGACTTTATCACTATATGATGCAATAGCTGTAGTTTTAGTTCTGTTCATATTTTTAATTCCAATAATTTTAAATATGGCTTTTGGTGGTGGTGATTTACGATTCGGAGCTTTTTGTGCTCTTTTTGTAGGTTTAGGCTCAATCGGATACTTTATATTGCTAAGCGGCATTATTCATCTTCTGATTTTGAGTATTTTAAAAAAGAAAAGTTATGCTTTTGCTCCTGCGATGAGCATTGCTACGATTCTTAGTTATTTTATAGGAAAGTTATGAGAAACGGTTCGGCTGCACTTGTTCCATTGTTGCTAGCGATTATGTTGCTCTTTTGGTTTATTTGGTTTTTGGGTGGAGAAAATGACAATCTGCATCAAGTAAATCAGCTTGAAAACCTGCAACATACACAAGAACGTCTTATTATCGCAGCATGTCGAAAAAAACAGGAACTTCGAGATGCAAATGCGAGTCTTAACGAAATGCAGCTCAACGAAAAAGTGAATCAATATATTCATAATATTATGATACTGAATAAAATTGATGAGCAATAAAAAAGGGAAATTTATGAAAAAAATACTATTACTACTAAGTCTTTCTTTATTTACATC
>JALUXS010000040.1 GCA_027013185.1 Sulfurimonas sp. | reverse complement strand
CAAAAATTGCACTTCAGATTTAAATTTTGGAATGTTTGTATATGTGTAAGATCTTTATTTCTAAAACTAGCTTCACTAATTCCTTTACCTGCTTCATCTATCTCTTTAGTCTTTGCGGCAACAGCTTTAATGCTTTTTATTTCAAAAGTATTTTCTAATTGCTTAACAGCCTCTCGAATAAGATATTCAGTACGTTCTCTTCTTTTTTTAGCTATTTCATTAAGTTTAGGGTTACCTACTTTCGCCATTACTCTACATCCTTGCTACTTGATAATTTATTATACAATGCAGCAAATAGACTTGCTCTGTGGTAAGAATCTTTAGCATTTACTTGATCACCCGTTTCGTATTGCTTTTCTGTTATTTTTAAGTACCTGTCCACTTGTTCAAGATAGTATTTTTCAAGCTCTTTGTCCGGTACTAGATCATCGCAATCTAAGCATTCGTAATGATTCCCACAACCTGCTGTATTTGGGCAGTACCCAAGGTTAGATATTTTATGTGCTTTTGGATTTTCAAGTAATTTTTTTTCATACGCATCATCTAATCCATTTATTATTTTACCCCTAAACATATATCTTGAACTTATTTCTCTGTTCGCCAATAATATTTTACGTTGCTGTTCTATCATAAAATGCTTTGATGGCTCGGTATAAGAGTTAATAGATAGATATGTGCGATGATTTGCAAAGTTTTTTAGTTGTGGAGTACTCCACCCATTTTCTAATCGATATGTAATACCACTTTTCTTGAAATCCCTCGGTAATGCACGATTTTCTTCCGGTATATTCAAATTTATTTGTATCTTTTTAAAATACCTTGATAGTACTTGATTTGAAAGGTATTGCATTTTTTTGCTTTGCACAACTTTATATGTTAATAAAAATTTTGTCTTATCATTATTATCTTGTAATTTTGAACTTATTTCTTGTTGTTTTTTAATCAATTTGTACAACATTTTCTGCATAGGTTCTTTAAGATTCAAATACTCTATTTTATAATCAATTCCTCTTGCACTTTTAGAATTCTTGACGATAGCATGTTTAATTGTAGCCATATCTTTTGATAATCTTTTTACACAGT
Organism: Sulfurimonas sp.; assembly: GCA_027013185.1. Classification (GTDB taxonomy): domain Bacteria; phylum Campylobacterota; class Campylobacteria; order Campylobacterales; family Sulfurimonadaceae; genus Sulfurimonas. The sequence continues at coordinate 1,815 of JALUXS010000040.1, read as the reverse complement.
CCAATGGATAGTTTAATGTATCAATCGGTCTTGTAGCATACATTCGCATAATCCAATAAGCTACTTTTATGTGAATAGGTGCCTCATCTGTCATAAAATATGCATCAAGCTTTTTTAAAATTCTTTTCTCAATAACTTTATACTTATTACTTTCATTTGTTTTTATATAGTGGTTTTCTATAGACTTAATCCCTTGTATATAGGCTACAGACGAATGCATATTCATATAAGCATGAAACATTAAAGCACTATTTAATAACTTATTTTTATATACAGATGCATAGCCTTTTCCATCTTCTTTGTTTTGAGAATCAAGCCAATAGCTGTAATATGAGAATATTTTCTTATTGACTTGTAGAAGGCTTATGTTTTCCTCAGATAAAAATTGAATATATTTATGCAAATATCGCATATACATATATGAGTTATCTCTTTCAAATAAAACAATTGCAAACAATTTCATAAGTCTGACTGCTTTATCCCCCATCTCTTTAAACATATGAAATCTCACTCTATCACTATGAGATTTATCAGTTCCTCTATCAATAATCCACGAGTTGTCTGCAAAAGATGAAGATGAATATTTTGATAGCTTTTTTATCAATATTTCCTCTACTTTTTTTTCATTAGGCTCTTGCTTTAGCAATCCTGCAAAAGTGATTTTTAGAGAAAATTTTGATTTTTCTAATGCTGACATTCTTTTTCCTTTGAACTTTCGATAAGGCGATCTATTAAACTTTCATATGCATCTAAGCGGTTTTTTTGAATAATATATTCACTCCATGTTTCATATTCACTTTTGGGGCACCCTTCACTTTCTGCTTTTTTTATGAAAGCATTTAAAATAGACTCTTGATTATCGCGTAACCTTTTCCATGAACTTAGATATTTACTATCTGTAATAAGTCTAGCACAATTAGCACAGCTGTCTGCAGTTTGGAGTTTTCCACACTCTCCCATTATTGGATGTCTAACACATTCACCATACTCCATTTGGCGTTTATGAACATAAAGCTCTACAAACATCTGTTCTTTGTCTTCTTTTGAATACCCACTCAGTAAATTATTATTAAACTGGATTTTAAAATGCTCTCTAAAAAAATCGGTATTAAGTTCCTCAGCCTTTTTTGTTCTTACATACGCATATGCCTTTTCACTTGTGTTTAATGTAAGCCAGCCAAAAAATGATTTGATTTCTTCTGGATTATATCCCTCTTCAACCATAGTTGTAGCGATCATCGCTCTCATCTGGTATGGAGTATAATGCCATAACTCATTATCAATATTAGCACGTATCTCATGTTTTTTTATTAAAGCACGTATCTCTCTAATCAGCTCCTTTGAGGAAATAATATGATATTTGATTTGATGTGCATAATTGAAACTTTTTCGAACGAATATAGAGTCTATTTTAGATTCATTCCTTATTTCCTTACTAATTAAAATTTGATTTTCTATCGCTTTTATCACATCATTATCGTATAAAGGTATTTTTCTTATTGCTTCTTTTCCCCTTTTGGCATAAGCTTTCGCTTGTTTCTCCATGTTCAAAATTAAAATATGGCAATTTAATTTTTGATCATATATTAAAGAGTTTTGATGTATTGAAGCTAATTCTGATGGTCTACAGCCGGTGGATGATATAATCAAAAAGGCATTTTTCACATCGACTGAAACTTCATCTATATGATGTCTTATTTGAAGGTATACTTCTTCTGGCAGTGGCAAAGTAGATTCTTCCTGATTATCCACTATAATGATTTCTGATGAAAGAGTTTTTTGTATGGCTTTTAGCTTATCTGTATCTATAGACCT
>JALUXS010000039.1 GCA_027013185.1 Sulfurimonas sp. | reverse complement strand
TTCAAACAAAGCATTATGTACTTCTACATCTCCATACTCAGCACCAAGTTCTTTGAGGAGTTTTTCAAGTAGTAAAAAGTGGCGTATTTCATCATCGGCAACTTCCAGCCAATCATCATAATAACTTTTTGGCAAGTTTGTAAATCTATAAGCCCCATCAAGTGCCAAATCTATAGCGGAATACTCAATATGTGCAATGGCATGAAGTAAATTAATCTGTCCCTCTTTTGTACTCAGATTACTTCTACGCGGCACATCCTGCGGGGGAATTATTTTACATGTAAGACTATAAGAGGGTTCTAAAAATTCTTTTACTTTATAATTGTTCTTAAATACAACATCGCCTGCTTTATATTTTGCATAAAAGTCATAAAATCTATTGATTTTTTCTTTGGGAGATTTTATCTCTAAAATTAACTCTAATTCTTTATAAAAATTCATATACGAATAATGCTATAATTAGGCTAAAAAAGAGATTATGATGCAGATTAAAAAGCAGCCTATGGGACCGTACCAGACAAATTGTTACATTGCAACTGTTGATGGCAAAGATTTCATTATCGACCCTGGTGTTGGTGCCACGCAATGGGTTTTAGACAATGTCACCAATCCTGTAGCTATTTTAAACACACACGGACATTTTGACCATGTCTGGAGCAATGCAGAATTACAAGAAAAGTTAGGTATTAAACTCTACACTCCAAAAGATGATATTTTTTTACTGCAAAGCAGTGATTGGATGCCTGATTTGCCACCTTCAACACCTGATGTAGCCATTGAAGGGGATGAAGAGTTGTATTTTGACGGAGTAAAAGTAAAATTTACCCATTTTCCCGGGCACTGTCCTGGATGTTCTACAATTGAAATAGGTGATGCCATGTTTAGCGGTGATTTTATTTTTAATCGCAGCATAGGACGCACAGATTTTCCGTATTCTAGTCCCGAAGATATGAAAAAATCTTTGCAAAAATTTAAAAAAATTCCATATGATAAAACTGTTTACCCGGGTCATGGAGAGAACACGACAATCAAGCAAGAACAACAGTACACAGATTACTGGATAAATCAATTATAAAGGTAAAACAACAGATGCAAGACAATTTTAAAAACAAAGCACAAGACTGGGACAGTGGTGATATACGCGTAAACGGAGCGAAAGCCATTGCAAATGCTATAGAAAACGAGATAGAGCTTACTCAAGATATGGAAATTTTGGATTTTGGCGTTGGAACGGGATTACTTGGTTTTAGCATAGCACCAAAAGTCAAACAAGTTTATGGAGTAGACACTTCAGCAAAAATGCTTGAAAAACTTGAAGAAAAGAATAGTCCACAATTAGCAATCAAAGCATACCATCAAGACATCATACAAGAACCACTAGAACAGCAATTTGATGGTCTTATAAGTTCTATGACACTCCACCATGTTCAAGATTTAGATGCTTTTTTTCATACAATTTATAAAAATATTAAACAAAATGGATTTATAGCCATTGCTGATTTAGAAAGTGAAGATGGAAGCTTTCACTCTGACAACACAGGTGTACATCATTTTGGATTTGAAGAAGAAGCATTAAAAGAGATTGTACAAAAAAATGGTTTTAAAGATATAAAAATACAAAATATCAACACTATCAACAAAGAGCATAGAAATTTCGGCGTATTTTTACTTACTGCAAAAAAATAGTAATTTTTTTTACTCTTCGTCCTCTAAAAGTTTTAATTTTAAAATATGTTTTTCAGTAATAACTGTTTTAAATTCACCTTCAAAAACTTTTATATCAAGGACGTAAGCTTCTACATGTACATTTCTTTTGCGTCCCTCTTTATGACGAACTCTAGCTATAACATTGACCTCATCATGCAGTTTTACGGGAGATAAGAATTGACAATCACTCGCAACAAGAACAACATTTCGCTCATTTACTGCAAGCATAGCTGCATAATCAGCAGCACCAAATATAAATCCGCCATGAATCAGTCCAAGTTCATCAGCCAACATATCTTCAATTGTCACCAAACGAAGTTCTACGTAGCCCTCTTCCATTTTTATAATTTCACCGCAAAGCTCTTCTTTGATTTTTTCATGTGTACGAACTATAACCTGATTTTCATCATCCCTATAATCATCTAATTCTAATTCATCTTCTGTATTTTGTTCACTGGTCATTATTGTTTATCCTTAATCAATCTTACATACACTCTTTGTGGTGCCGGGTAGCCCTCTACTGTTTTAGTATTGTCATCTGCATCTAAAAAATTTTCTAATGACTGTCCTTCTATCCACTCTGTTTTTCTTTGCTCATCTGCATCAGTTACTGAAGTTTCTAATACTTCAAATGCACTAAATCCTGCTCTTAAACACCAGTTTTTCAAAGCTTTAATGGTTGGTACAAAGTAAATATTTGGTATTTTAGAATATGATGATTCTGGACATAAAGCCATCTCCTCTTCACCGTCTATATAAAAAGTATCTAATATAACTTCACCTTTTTTATCAAGACCCTTATACAAAGATTTTAACATAGCGACAGGGTCACTTCTGTGATACAAAACACCCAAACAAAAAATCGTATCAAATTTCTCTTCATAAAATGGCAAATGTTCTACGCCCAAAAGCTCATATACGATGTCACTTTTTACAAAATGATTTATAAAATCAAACTGTGATTTATACAGCGGTGAAGGGTCAAAACCGACAAGAGATTTGGGAGCATCTTCTTGCATACGAAACATATAGTAACCATTGTTGCATCCTATATCGGCAACTCTCTTGTTTTTTAAATTAAAATGAGGACGTAAAAGATTATATTTGACATAACTTTTCCATTCTGCATCTATAAAGAGATTACCGAGTTGAAAAGGCCCTTTTCGCCAAGGCATCAGTAACTTTGCAGTTTCATAGATTTTTTTCTCATCAAAATCACCTGAAACTTTTACA
>JALUXS010000038.1 GCA_027013185.1 Sulfurimonas sp. | reverse complement strand
GGTAAGGTTGGGGTGGGTGTGGACTTTTATAAAAAGGTTTCGTAATGTTCGTCAACCTAATAGTAGTCTTTTTAGTGCTGATGGTCTTTGTACCATTATTGCATTAATCAAAACAGAGGGATTAGTTACCCCTCTGGCTACTATTTAAATTTTTTATATTTTGTTTTTATTCCCATCATTTCACTATACATTGTATTTTTATCTATCATTTTAAAAAGCATTCCTGTTCCTGTTTTATCAATTACATATATATTATTTCCATCTATTTCATATTTAACATTAGATACTATTTAAACATTCTTTTGTTAAATATTCTTTTCCGCAGTTTGCACACGTAGCCATTATTTCCCTTTTAGATTAAATTTAGGGGGACTTTAAAAATATACCCCTTAAAATACCCCTAAAAAGTTTAGATTACTATAGCATATGTTGGATTAAGTTAGACTAATAGAATAAGGTAAAGTTCGTATTTTAGGGAGTTTTTAGAGTTTATTGGATATTGTTAGATTCTTCAGTGGTGGACGAGGAGAGATTCGAACTCTCGGTACCGTTACCAGTACGCATCCTTAGCAGGGATGTGGTTTCAGCCACTCACCCACTCGTCCTTTTGAAGACCGAGATTATAGTACTGTTTTCATAACATTTAGCTTAAAATAAAAGTTTTTGTATTTTATTGTATAATATACAAATAGATTTTAAGGGTAAATATGAAATTAGTTCTTTTTTATCTCATTGTATGTTCCTTTATATATGCCGATTCCTATCCATCTTTTACACAAACAGAGTTACAAAAAATTAGATCTACCAATGTTATATCTAATAATCGGATTATAGATTATAGACACACTCTCATACGCTACAAAAAGCTTTCAAAAACGGAACAACTCAAAAAAGTAAATTATTATTTAAACCAATTATTACCTCAGTATGATGCTATAACACAGCATCAGCAAGATGAATGGGCTACACCAAAAGAATTTTTAAAACTTGGTTATGGAGATTGTGAGGATTATGTACTTATAAAATATTACTCGCTGATAAAACTTGGATTTGATAAAAAAAGACTTTTTTTAACTGTAGTAAAAGATAAATTTGAGGGTGGATACCATATGGTTTTGAGCTATTTTTACTACAAAAATAGACCTCCACTTATTTTAGATAATTTAAGTTCTAAAATTTTAGATATACATACAAGAAAAGATCTAACACCACTTCTTTTTATTAATACTACAGGCGTTTATAAAATAGATAAAGCCTATAAACTACATAAGGTTGCAAAAAAGTATAAAGAGTTTGAAGAAGTTCAAAATAAAGTTAAAAATAATTTTTAGAGCATCCCAACTATTTTTTCAACAACCTCAGCAGGATTTTTTGCCTGATAAATCGGACGTCCAACCACTATAAAATCAACCAGTACTTCTTGTGCATAAGCAACATCAGCAACTCTTTTTTGGTCTCCAGCATCTTCACCAAAAGGACGAATACCCGGAGTAAGTGTCATAAAATCTTTACATGTAAACTCTTTTATAGCCTTACTTTCATACGCGGAACAAACAACACCGTCAAGTCCACTGTCCATTGCATCTTTGGCAAATTGATTTGCTTTGGAAGCAATATCTGCTTCATATACGGCGTGAAATTCATTTTCAGTAAATGATGTCAACGCCGTAACAGCTAAAACTATAGGACGTTTTTCATACTTTTCAAGTCTTTGCATAACTGTACTCATAGCACGCTTTCCAGCACTTGCATGAACATTAAACATATCAACACCAAGTCCCATTATAGACTCAGCAGCATCTGCCATAGTATTTGGAATGTCATACAGTTTCAAATCTAAAAATATTTTAAAATCAGGGTTAATTTTTTTGATGGCTTTTAAAAAATCTTCACCATCACGAATGTAAGTACGTAGCCCGACTTTTAGCCAGACATCATACTCTTTTATTTTTTCTATTAAAGCGAGATTTTCTTCTTTTGTAGGTAAATCAAGGGCAACGCATAATTCCATAATAACTCTTTTTTTATGGAATTATAGCATTTTATAAGTTAGGTTTAAAATCGTCTTTATTTTGACTTCACTATATTTTCTATTTTTGCAACGATACTAGGGTCTTCAAGTGTAGAAATATCTTGTGTAATTGCTTCACCTTTGGCGATTGAGCGAAGAATACGACGCATAATCTTTCCACTTCGTGTTTTTGGAAGTCCTGAAACAAAGGCAATATCATCACAAAGAGCAATATTTCCTATCTCTTTTTTAATGATATTATTGATTGCTTTGAACTCTTCTACTTCATCAGCTATGCCTTCATCTGATTTTAGCACAACATACGCAAAAATACCTTCACCTTTGAGTTCATGTGGTTTACCGACAACTGCAACTTCCGCAACATTAGTGTGTTTATTGATGGCAGCTTCAACTTCCGCCGTTCCCATTCTATGCCCGCTTACATTGATAACATCATCCGTACGACCTGTTATAGTAATATATCCGTCTTCATCATAATTTGCACCATCACCTGTAAAATAAACAGGTTTGCCATCTTTTTTCACATCACCAAAGTAGGACTTGACAAATCTTTCATCATCACCCCATACACCACGAATCATAGAAGGCCAAGGACGCGAAACACACATATAACCACTCTCACCTGCTCCAACTTTTTCACCGCTCTCTGGGTCCAAAATTTCTGCCATTATACCCGGAACAGGGAATGTCGCACATGCAGGCTTAATAGGTGTAGCACCTGGTAGTGGAGAAACGATATGTCCGCCCGTTTCTGTCTGCCAATATGTGTCAACGATAGCACATTTTGAATTACCAACTTCTTCATAGTACCATTTCCATGCAGGTGGGTCAATCGGTTCACCCACTGTTCCAAGAACCTTCAAGCTACTCAAATCATATTTAGCAGGTTCATTTTCACCCAATTTATGCAGTACACGAATAGCAGTAGGTGCTGTATAAAACTGATTA
>JALUXS010000037.1 GCA_027013185.1 Sulfurimonas sp. | reverse complement strand
GCAATTGAGCAGGAAATACAAAATATAGAGACCGCAGCTGTTATGCAAAGTGTTGTCAATAAAGAGTTTTTAGATGAAACATTTGAGAAATATAAACCAGATATTGTCATACATGCAGCAGCCTATAAGCATGTTCCTTTGGTTGAGGCAAATATTTATGAAGGTATTTTAAATAATATTGCAGGGACTAAAAATGTTATTGATACATCTATAAAATACGGCGTAGAAAAATTTGTGATGATTTCAACAGACAAAGCGGTACGACCGACAAATGTTATGGGAACTACCAAGCGTATTTGTGAACTTTATGCACAAAATTCAAATGGAAATGGTACGGACATTGTAGCCGTTCGATTTGGAAATGTTCTTGGAAGCAGTGGCAGTGTGATACCAAAATTTAAAAAACAAATAGAAGAAGGCGGTCCTATCACTGTAACGCATCCTGATATTACGAGGTACTTTATGCTTATACCTGAAGCATGTGAGCTTGTACTGCAGGCCGGTGCTATTGGAAGCGGTGGCGAAATATTTATACTTGATATGGGTGAGCCTATTAAAATAGTGGATTTAGCAAAAAAAATGATAGAGCTTAGCTGTAAAGAGGATATTAAAATAAAATTTAGCGGTCTTCGTCCAGGTGAAAAGCTTTATGAAGAATTACTCATAGATGATACAGATTGCAAAACAGATTATGATTCTATAACTGTGGCAAAACCGACCAAATATGATTTAGAAAAGCTAAATGAAGATATACAAGAATTACTTACATGTAAAGACAAGTTAGCAAAACTCAAAGAGATAGTTCCAGAGTTTAATCATCAGACGAATAAGTAAGATTTGAAAATATGAAATTTGTCAAAAAAAATATTAAAAAGGATTAATCTTTTTATTCAAGATATACAAAGAAATTCAAATGACTCTGAAGGTATTGGCAAGCCTGAGAGACTCAAAGAGAACTATGAAAGTTATTTTTCTAGAAGAATTACATCTGAGCATAGATTGGTTTATAAAATAGTAGATGATATTATAGTAATAGCTCAATGTAGGTATTATTATTGATTTTTATTGTATACTAATGCTATCTTAAAAATAGGGGTTAGAATGAAAATTTTAGCTATGTTAGTTCTGGGGTTTAGTTTTATATTTGGTTCTGTAGATATTAATAATGCAGGGAAGAGTGAATTGATGAGTTTAAAAGGTGTGGGTTCTAAAAAGGCTGATACTATTTTAGCTTATAGAGATGTGCATTGTTTTAAAAGTGTAAATGATTTGACAAATGTAAAGGGGATAGGGCCTAAGTTTGTTTTGAATAACAAAGCTAATTTGGAAGTTGGTGATTGCAAAAAATAATCTTTTTTTCGGTAGCAAGGTTTTCAAACGCTAAAGCGTGACTTAGAAAAAAACTAAATTTTTTTTCTGTAACCTTGCCTGATAAGGCATGAAAGTCATAGGGTATAAATATTGAATACTGCACAAAATAAATTGTTATTACAACTATTTTTATTGTTATCACCTTATTTTTTATTTGCAAAAACACCACAGATGCTTTTACTTGGGGTCTATAAAGACCAAAATATTAGCGGATGGGTTATGAGTGAAAAACTTGATGGTATTAGAGCATACTGGGATGGTACAAATCTTATAAGCCGTGGTGGAAAAATCATTCATGCACCACAATGGTTTACAAAAGAATATCCTCCTTTTGCTATAGATGGTGAACTTTGGAGTAAAAGAAGTGATTTTGACAATATAAGTTCTATTGTTCGAGATAGAATTCCCTCAAAAAAATGGAAAGTAATAAAACACTATATATTTGAAGTTCCAAACGCAAAAGGAAATCTTTTTCTTAGACTTCAAAAAGTAAAACCTTATATTGGAAGGCACATCCAACTCATTAAACAAATCAAAATAAAAGATAAAGCACATTTACAAAGTTTCTTAAAAAGTATTGAAGCAAAAGGTGGAGAAGGTGTTGTCGTAAGGGATCCAAACATTCCATATATTGGTAAAAGAACCAATAAAGCCTTGAAAGTAAAAAGTTTTTTTGATACGGAATGTACGGTAGTAGGCTACACAGTGGGTAAAGGAAAATATAAAGGTATGGTGGGTGCTCTTAGATGTCGTCTTCCAAATAAAACAGAGTTTAAAATTGGTTCAGGATTAACTGATAAACTTAGAAAAAACCCACCTAAAATAGGAACTCAAGTGACATTTAAATACAAAGAATTCACAAAAAATAAAAAACCGAGATTTCCAGTTTTTCTAAGGGTGCGATAGTTGATGTTTTTTTCTGTAACCTTGCCTGATAGGGCTTGAAAGTTGCATAATCTAGCTTATTACATGCCCTACAAATTTACTCATATTGTCGAGGATATCTCCGCCTTTTCTAAAACTTAATCCACAGGCTTCATAGGCGAAAAATACCCCTGCCTGGTATTTTGCTTTGTGTACATCTTGAGGAAATTCTACATACTCTTGATATACTTTTTTATAATTATCGTATGGACCCTCTGTTTGTGTTTCTACCGTGCCATTTGCGTTTATTATACTTGTATTGGCACCTTCTCTTCCAAAAACAGGTTTTTGGACTTGCTTAATGTCTTGTAGCGGTTCAAAGGAAGTTTTTAGTAGATAAGGAGAGTCTGGAAAAAGTTCATATAAAATTGCCATCATACCTTTTGATTGAAAAAGAAGTGTATATGTCGGATTTAAAATGATTGCCTTTTGATTTTGAATGATATTTGTTAATGTTGTAGCGAGTTCAGGCTCATCAACTGCTATATCTTCCCAAGGGTAGAGTTTAAACCAGTACTCATAATTTATATCATCACTGTCATATATTCCATCTTCATCAAATTTTACATTTTGTAAAAACTCAAATTTTGTGACAAATCCGGCGTCGGTTGCCATTTGTTGTAGTAGTTTTGTCGTTGCTTCTTCTTCATCATTTCCCTCAACGCACGAAAAGAGTATTTTCCATCCATCGTATAACTCTTCAAACTTATTTGTATCATCAAAGAGCGTGATAAGACGTTTGAAATTTTCACTAATGGCTTCATAAACATTGTTAAATTGACGTTTTTCATCCATGTTGTTTGATTTTAAAATTGCCCACTGTAAAAGTGCTGTTTCAAAGAGTGCTGTCGGTGTATCTGCATTAAATTCTATAAGCTTAATGTCTTGTCCATCAATGCCTCCTGCTAGGTCAAAACGTCCGTATATATGCCAGTGTACATCATTTTCCCAGCTTTTTTTGATGGCTTCTATGAGGTTAAATGGAATACCTAAATTGAAAAAAAGATTATTGTCTATGACATATTCGGCTGCCTTTACATACATATCATAAATCGCATTGGCTGCTTCGTAGTAGGCTTCTGCCTCTTCTTGTGTAATTTCAACAAGTTGATCACTGACGTATTTTGTTCCGTCGGTGTCAGTGTGCCATGTGAAGCCTATTTCTTCTAAGGTTTTATCATCTATAGGGTTTAGTTTTTGTGTTGTTAGCATTTTTTTCTCTATTCATTTGAAATTTTTATCTTGTTTATTAGGCTTGAAAGACGCATAGCCCAGGTTAAAATCTGGGTTCCGAAAAGATGTCCTGCTCTTCGGAAGCAAGGTTTTAACCTTACCTATTAGGCTCAAAAGCAATTTAGCCTCCGAAAAATCCGCCGCTGCTTCTGCCATAGCTTGAACCTCTTGATGTCCCGCCAAAAAAACTTTTTCTGCTGCTTGAAGAACTTCTTGCTGCTTTACCTGCGGCTGAACGGCTGTATGCACTTTTGTTGACATTACTTGCATTCCTTGAAAACCTTTTATTATTCATAAGTGAATTACCTATCATATTTCCAAGTAAGCTTCCGGCTGCTACAGCTAAAATAGTTCCTGCAAGCCCCATACCGGCACTTCCTGAATTATCTTGCAATGTTTCACTTGTTCCGTTTTCTACCTTTTGGTATTCTTGGGCTGCTAACTTTTTCATTTCATCTTCATTCATAAAACGTTCAGTCACTTTGCCATCTGCATCATGTTCACGAATGATCGCCCGAGAAGGACCCTCTGTTGGCATCTCTTCAACAACTTTGTATTTCCCGTTAGGTTGTTGTTCTATAACCAAAAATTTATTTTGTGCCTGTTGTTGTCTTTGTTCACATCCGGTGAGTGTACTCATCATTAAAACACCGGCAGTGCCTAGTACTACACCACTGGCAATCGAAGAAATATGTTTCATTTATAATTGACCTTGAATTTTATTTTTGTTCAAAATTATAACTTTTTTAAGTGTATAATCGTAAAACGTTACACTTTTCCTACCATTATAGTAGATATCTCCATGGTAAGAAAATTTATGAGTTGTAAGAATAACATTTTTTTTCATAAGCATCATCTCACCAACTGCTTTGCCAACAGGTGGCAGCAATGTTGAAAAAGAGAGTACAAACATTGCACCAACACCTATGAGTGCTGTTTTTGTACTTGTATACATAACCAAATAGCCGATAATCAGGGTGAATAGGAGAAACAGGTATATATTTTGATGATCTGCAAACAGGACATTATAGTAAACATGTACATTATAGAGCTCAATATAATTTAGCTTTACGCCAAGGATTATGAAAAAGTCTAATATAAATGTGAAAAATAGCCCACTTAGCAGTGCTTGAATAAATTTACTCATCGTAACCTCTTTATCTTTTTATTGTTAATTTTATAGAGTTTTGAAGCTTTTCCCTCAAAGAGTCCATTTTTATCTTCTACTATTATAACAGCTTTTTCTTCACAAAAAATTCTTGAAAAGTTTTTACCACTTTGATTGGCAGAGGTAGAATAATTCCAAGAAGATTTTCTTAATAAAGAAGAAGATAAAAAATCCCCAGCAATTCGAAAAGAGAAGTTTTTTACAATAAATGTTGTTTTTTTAAGGCGTCTAATTATGTTTTTTTTGCTTTTTGGCACTCTTTTATTGTCCTGTTTGAGTGCTTGAAAGCTTTTGTAAACTTTTATAAATGGTTTTGAATCGTGACGTGATTTAATAGCAGAGAGTTGTATAGCATCCTGAGACAAAAAACCGACAGTAGTATCGGTTTGTGTCAGTATAATTTTTGAATTTATACTAGGAAGTCTTGAAGTGCTGTTGAGCTTGACCATTTTTCATCTTCCATCTCATCAAGTGCAAGAATGAGGGCTCTTGCCGCACTGAGTGTGGTAAAGTATGGAATATTTCTTTTAAGTACTTCTTGGCGAATAACAACTGCATCTTTTTTTGATGTATTGTTGTCTGAAGTATTGATAGCCATAGATATTTCATCGTTTTTCATACTATCTTCAATATTTGGACGACCTTCAGAAATTTTAAGAACGACTTCACAGGCAATACCGGCATCTTCTACCGCTTTTTGTGTTCCTTTTGTCGCAACAAGTTTGAAGCCATGCTCTACCAAACCTTTTGCTATTTCTGCTGCATGTATTTTGTCAGAATCTACAAATGAAAGAAAACATGTTCCTTCTGTAGGAATTTTATTTCCGGCACTGAGTTGTGCTTTTGCAAAACTTACACCGAAATTTTTACTGATTCCCATAACTTCACCGGTTGATTTCATTTCAGGAGAAAGCACTAAATCGGCTCCATAAAGTTTATGGAAAGGAAAAACAGCTTCTTTAACAGATACATGACCTTTTAGACGAGGACGCAATAAGTCGTTATGCTCTTCTACAATATTATATTTATCATAATATTCTAAAGAACTTCTGAGTGTCTCTCCCATCATTACACGAGTTGCGACTTTTGCCAACGGCATACCTGTTGCTTTTGAAACAAAAGGAACGGTACGAGATGCACGAGGATTAACTTCTATGAGGTAAATTTCATCTTGATAAATTGCATACTGAACATTCATAAGTCCACGTACACCAAGACCAAGTGCAATGATTTTAGTTTGTTGTTCTACTTTTTCTATCATTTCTTTACTTAAATTCATTGGAGGCAGTGAACAAGCACTGTCACCAGAGTGAATACCTGCTTCTTCAATATGCTGCATAACAGAACCAATGTAGACATCATTTCCATCACAAATACAGTCAACATCAAGTTCAATTGCCTGATCTAAAAATTTGTCGATTAAAACAGGTGCTTCATTTGAAACGGAAATTGCTAAATCCATATATTGACGAAGTTCATCTTCAGAATAAACTATACGCATCCCTCGACCGCCAAGAACAAACGATGGACGGACAAGAACAGGATAGCCCAATTTATTTGCTATACCATAAGAGTCTTCCTTTGTACGAGCCAAGCCATTTTCTGGCTGTTTGAGATTGTATTTTTTTACAAAGTCGCTGAACTGTTCTCTGTCTTCTGCCAAATCAATGACTGATGATGGTGTTCCTGAAATATTTGCACCTATTTTTGTAAGAGCATCAGCGAGTTTCAGTGGAGTTTGCCCACCAAAGTGAACAATAATGCCATCAGGGTTTTCATTTTCAATAACTTCTCGTACATGCTCAAAATCTATCGGTTCAAAATATAAGACATCAGATGTGTCGTAATCTGTTGATACTGTTTCAGGATTACAGTTGTACATGATTGTCTCTATGCCCATCTCTTTTAGAGCAAATGCGGCATGTACGCAGCAGTAATCAAACTCGATTCCTTGTCCAATTCTATTTGGTCCGCCACCTAAAATAAGCACCTTTTTTTTGTCACTTTGTCTGTTGGTGACATTTGGAAGTTTTGTAATATTTGTTGTAGAATACAGATACGGTGTAAGTGCTTCAAATTCAGCTGCACAAGTATCAACTTCATTGAATTCCAAGTTTACATGTAGACTTTTTCTTGCCGCGTAAATTGCATCTTCTTTGAGTGTTTTATTTGAATTTTTTGCTATGAGTTGTGCGATTCTTTGGTCTGAAAAACCATCAACTTTTACACGACGCATAAATGCCGCATCTGTTAAAATATCTTCAGTTATTTGTGATTCAAGTTCTATCATTTCTTGCATTTGGTATAAGAACCATGGGTCTATTTGACATGTGTCAAACATTTCTTCAATGCTCATTCCACGACGAAAACCTTCAGCAACATAAAGAATTCTATCAGAATTTGGGCGACGAATTTCATGTTTTACAAACTCATCATTTGCATCGATATCATCAAAACCGCATAGTCCAGTCTCTAGTGAACAAAGTGCTTTTTGCACTGATTCTTTAAATGTACGTCCAATAGCCATAACTTCACCGACTGATTTCATAGATGTACTTAAAGTATTTTCCGCTTCAGGAAATTTTTCAAATGTAAAACGAGGTATTTTTGTTACGACATAATCTATAACCGGTTCAAATGCAGCAGGCGTTCCTGTTATGTCATTTGTAATTTCATCAAGTGTAAATCCGACTGCTAAAAGTGTTGCAACTTTAGCAATAGGATACCCTGTAGCTTTACTTGCAAGGGCAGAAGATCGAGAAACACGAGGGTTCATTTCAATAACAATCATACGCCCTGTTTTTGGGTCGATAGAAAATTGTACGTTAGAACCACCTGTATCAACACCAACTTCTCTTAAAATGGCAAAAGATGCATCACGCATTCTTTGGTACTCTTTGTCTGTGAGTGTCAGAGCAGGGGCAACAGTGATAGAGTCTCCAGTGTGCACTCCCATAGGGTCAAAATTTTCAATAGAACAAACAATGATACAGTTGTCGGCATGGTCACGGATAACTTCCATTTCATACTCTTTCCATCCAAGAAGTGACTCTTCTATTAAGATTTCAGTGACAGGAGATTCATCGAGTCCACGGGCTGCAAGTTTTTTAAATTCATCCATATTATAAGCTACACCACTTCCTCCACCGGCAAGTGTGAATGAAGCACGAATGATGATAGGAAAACCGATTTTTTCAGCAGCTACTAAAGCATCATCCATATTGTATGCATACATTGAAAAAGGTAAATCCATACCGATTTTTATCATGGCATCTTTAAAGGCAGAACGGTCTTCACCTTTGTTAATTGCTTCAGGTTTTGCACCTAAAAACTCTACGCCTTTAAGCATATCTTTTTCATACATGCTCATAGCAACATTGAGTGCTGTTTGTCCACCCATTGTTGGTAAAATAGCATCTACCTTCTCTTTTTTGATGATTTTTGCAATAACATCTTCTTTGATAGGCTCTATATAAGTTCTGTCTGCAAACTCAGGATCTGTCATAATAGTAGCCGGATTAGAATTAATAAGAATTACACGGTAACCTAACTCTTTTAAAGTCTTAACAGCCTGTGTTCCAGAATAGTCAAACTCACAAGCCTGACCGATAATAATCGGACCAGAACCTATAAGTAAAATAGTTTTAATGTCGGTGCGTTTTGGCATTTGTTACCTCTTGAAAAATGGTTATAAAAATTTAGAGATTATAGCTAAAAGGCACTTAATAGCAGTTTAGCCCAGGTCGGAACCTGGGTTCCGAGGGATGGTTAATACTTGAAAGTATAAATAACAGAAGCAAGTCCAGAATAAATAAATCTGTTATTTACCAATGGACTGTTGTAAGCACTATTTGGAATTCTATCTGCTCTTATGTTGAATAAAGCAGAGAGCTTTTTTGTGAGTGGGTAAGAAATATAGGTCTGTACCCCAAATTCAAATCCGCCATTTGGTGCATAAGCAGGGCGATCGAGCGTAGCTTCAGAATTTTTGACACCGTAATAGTAATCAACAAATTTTCTTGGCTGGTATAAAGCCATGACACTTGGATAAAAAGTAAAATTACCTGCTTTAAACTCATCGCCGACTTCTACTTTGCTGATCCATGAATTGTATTTATGCAGCATATCACCAAGTAACATCACTTCTATATAAGAAGAGTCTTTATACTTGGCACTAAAAGCAAGACCACCTTCGAGTGTTGAGTCTCTGTCTTGCATCCCTTGTAAATAGGATGAATCTGAAGATTTGTATCCTAATGTTCGAGGCTGCACAGTTAATGAAAATCCCCAAGAGTAATCTTCTTTTTTATCGCCTAAAAAATAGACACCAAATCTACTCCATCGTGCATACACTATAGAATTGTCAAAAAATATAACAGGTGAAGGTAAAATTAATGTTGAAGCACCTTTATATGGTTCACTTTGAAAATAAGGTCCTGCTCCAAGTGTAATTTTTTGTTTTGACTGCTGGGCTGCAAGGTTGAAAACTAACAGCATAAGCACTAATATATATTTCATTTCACGCTCCTTATCATATAAAAATAGCTTGGTTCATTTGCTTTATAATATTGTTTTACTAAAGCATTTTGATATCCCTGCGATTTTGTTACAGAAATTATTTTACCAACTTTAAGGCCTTTAAAAAATATATTGTCAAGCCCTGAAGTTATTACTTCATCTCCTGCTTGTATACTAAACCATGCAGGAATAAAATTTATAACAATATTTTTTCCATTGTTTCCATGGGCGATTCCTGGTGCTTTTTCTTTGCCAACATAAACTGAGTAAGCACTTTTTATATCAGAATTTAAAAGAGCAAGCGGTTTGTTGTTTTTATTTATGACTATGCCTGCTACAAATCTTTTATAGGTAAGTCCATAAATTTTAGACGCATTATACTCAGGTATATCCATCCAAAGTCTATTTAAGTTACCAAATTTTTCATAGGAAATCGCACGAACTAATTCTATTTTTGGATTTATTGCAAGTGAAGAGTTGTTTTCTTTATATACATCATGAAGTTCTGAAGTGACTTGCTGCAACGCAAGGTCATTGTTTTTATATTGTTTGAGTTGTTTTTTTAAATTTTGTATTTTTTGTGCTTGAAATAGATGCTTGTCAATTTTGTTTTCAATAAATTCTATTGTGTTAAGGTAGCTAGATTTTATAGAGTTCAGTGCTGTAATAATTGGGGATTGAATTAGGTTGTTGTAATACATTGCACCTACAAAGAGTGCAATGATAATAAAAAAATAGCTAAGTGCTTTTTTATTCATTCTCAAAAAGTTCTTGAAGAAGGTCTATCTCTTCTAAAGCTCTTCCTGTTCCACGAGCAACTGCTAAAAGAGGCTCATCTGCTACAAAAACAGGTATTCTTACTATATCTGAGAGGTATTTATCTAGCTGGCGAATTAAAGCGCCGCCGCCTGTTAAAATAATACCATGGTTTACAATGTCACCGGCTAAATCTGGCGGCATTTGTTCAAGTACATCACGAAGTGCTTCTGCAACTTCTTTGAGTGGCTCTTTCATGGCATCTCTTGCATCTTCACTTGTAAGTTCTACAGAGCTTAAAAGGCCTTCTACTTGGTCACGTCCGTTAACAACCATGCTTAAATCTTCATCAAGACTGACAGCTGTTCCTATATTTATTTTAATCTCTTCGGCAACACGCTCTCCAATTAAAAGATTATATTTTTTTCTTACGTAGTTGACGATGCCTTGGTCTATTTTATCTCCCGCTGTACGGATTGATTTTGAAAGTACAAGCCCGCCGAGTGAAACAACACCAATTTCAGTTGTTCCTCCTCCAATATCTACAACGAGGTTCCCTTGAGGTTCACGAATATCAACTCCTGCACCGATAGCGGCTGCCATAGGTTCTTCTATAAGAAAAACTTCGCGTGCACCTGCACTTAATGCTGATTCACGAACTGCTTTTCTCTCAACTTGAGTGAGTCCGTATGGAACACAAATAATAATACGAGGCGAGATTAAAGAGCTTCTTCCATGTGCTTTTTCAATGAACTTTCGTATCATTTTTTCTGTCATATCAAAGTCTGCAATAACACCATCACGCATAGGACGGATCGCTTTGATATTGCCCGGAGTTTTTCCTACCATCTCTTTTGCTTCATGTCCCACAGCTAAAACACGTTGTTGTCCATATTTCTCTGTTTTTACAGCAACAACTGAGGGCTCATTAATGATGATTCCACGACCTTTTGCAATCACAATGGTATTTGCTGTTCCTAAATCGATTGACAAGTCATTTGAAAAAAGTCCTACTATTTTATTAAATATCATCTTTTACGCCTTATGCTGTTTTTTGTGTAGTTTTCTTAATATAAAGAGGTTTCTCACTTTTTTCGATGACCTCTTTTGTTATCATGACCTCGTAACCATTGTATTCTGGAAGTTCATACATAATGTCAATCATACTCTCTTCTAAAATTGCACGCAGTCCACGGGCACCTGTTTTACGTTTTATCGCTTTTTTAGCAATTGCAAGAAGGGCATCGTCTTCAAAGTTAAGTTCAACATCATCAATAGTAAAAAGTTTTTTATACTGCTTAATAAGTGAATTTTTAGGCTCAGTTAGTATACGAACCATGTCATCTTCAGTGATTTCATTGAGTGAAGCAATAATAGGTAAACGTCCGACAAGTTCAGGAATAAGTCCATAATGTACTAAATCATCTGGTTCTACCATATCGAAGGTTGGTTTTGCTTCATCTTTTGTCTTTTTATCATGTCCAAAACCTAAAACATTTTCACCTTGCTTACGTTTAAGTATTTCCTCAAGACCATCAAAAGCCCCACCACAAATAAATAAAATATTTGTTGTATCAATTGCAGTAAATTCCTGATTTGGATGTTTTCTACCGCCTTTTGGTGGAATATTTACAGAAGAACCTTCTATAATTTTTAAGAGGGCTTGTTGTACGCCTTCTCCTGAAACATCACGAGTGATGGAACGATTTTCACTCATACGTGCTACTTTGTCGACTTCATCAAGGAAAATAATCCCTTTTTGGGCACGTTCAACGTCACCGTCTGCTGCTTGAATGAGTTTTGTTAAAATATTTTCTACATCTTCACCTACATATCCGGCTTCTGTAAGGCTTGTTGCATCTGCAATGGCAATAGGAACATTTAAAACTCTTGCAATTGTTTGAGCCATAAGTGTCTTACCGCTTCCTGTCGGGCCAATAAGCAAAATATTTGATTTTGCTATTTCTGTATCATCATCTGCTGCATTGTGCATCTTAAATATACGTTTGTAGTGGTTGTAAACAGCAACACTTAAAAGTTTTCTTGCTCTTTCCTGCCCTATAATATACTCACCCAAAAATGCATTGAGCTCTTTTGGTGTCATAAGTTTTTCAACTGCATCAACAAGTTCACTGTTGTCTTCTTTTGCCAGCTCTTTTTCATCGCCAAACATAATTTTATATGCAGAAACAACACAATTTTTACAAATGTAAACGCCATTTCCTGCTATAAGTGGGTTTTGTTCGCTTTCGCTTGCATCACAAAAGCTACAATGTCTGTGTATCATAATATATTTTTCCTCTCAAATGGGATTCCCCGTTTTGTTTTAATAACAAAGTTGCATAAATCAATAACATAATGATTGTCTACATTCTCTAGTAATTCGCTTGCTGTATCTTTTAAAGGTTTCCCTGATTCAAAAAGTTCTCTATAAGCACTTTTTAACTCATTAATATCTTCTCTTGAAATGTGGCGTCGCAGACCTGTAAGGTTAAGACCTCTAAGAGACGCACGATTTCCTTCAGCCATACAAAATGGTGGTATATCCTGAGCCAGTGCAGATGCACCGCCAACCATGGCATAATTTCCTACATGTACAAATTGATGAACAGGCGTCATGCCACCTATTACAACATGATCACCGAGTTCCACATGACCCGCAAGTGTTGCAGCATTAGCTAAAATACAATGATTACCTATAATAACATCATGACCCAGATGTACATAACCCATAAAAAGATTGTGATTTCCTATAATAGTCTTGCCACCACCGCCTTTAGTACCGGGGTTGAAAAGAGTGAATTCTCTGATTGTATTGTCATCACCTATTATAAGTTCAACATCTTCACCATCAAATTTCAAATCTTGAGGAATTGAGCCAATAACGGCATGTGAAAAAATTCGGTTATTCTTTCCAATGCTAGTTTTTCCATAAATACAACTGTTTGCATCTATGCTTGTACCATCACCAATTTTTGCTTCACTTGAAATAAAACAAAATGGCCCTATAGTAACATCCTGACCAATGACTGCACCATCTTCTATGACGGCTAATTTCGATATTTTAGACAAAAATAACCTTTTACTTATCTACTATCATAGCTTTTAATTCAGCTTCACTTGCTAATTTATCATCAACATAAGCTTCACCTTTAAGCATCCAAATAGTACCTTTTTGTT
This sequence comes from Sulfurimonas sp., assembly GCA_027013185.1. Classification (GTDB taxonomy): domain Bacteria; phylum Campylobacterota; class Campylobacteria; order Campylobacterales; family Sulfurimonadaceae; genus Sulfurimonas. Next base: position 3,129 of record JALUXS010000037.1, on the reverse strand, counting down.
TGATTACAGAGATTCTGTATTCAAGTTTGTCTCCCGGTCTTACAGGTGTTCTAAATTTTGCTTTGTCAATACTCATAAAATAGACTACTTTGTTGGCTATTTCTTCATCTGTTAAATCACCCATGCTGAGAAATGAGAGTATACCACCTGCTTGTGCCATCCCTTCAAGAATCATAACACCTGGATAAATAGGGTGTCCTGGAAAATGCCCCTGAAATACTGGTTCTGAAATAGAAACATTTTTGTAGGCAATTATTGATTCACCCTTTGTCATCTTTGTAACTCTGTCAACCAATAAAAATGGGTAGCGATGTGGGAGTATTTTTTGTATTTCTGTAACATCCATAAGCATAAAACTAAACCTTATAACAATATTTTTTTAGTATTTTATCTAATTTATTGTTAAGAAAAGATAATAAGTTTCTCTTTGGTGTCTTCATAAGTTTTAGCATCCAAATAAATGGAAAGTTTTGTTTGAGGTATATCTTCTACGACTATTATAGGTGTTAAGTCATAGTTTGAACCTGATATAGTGTTTCTCAGCAGTAATTCCTGCTCAAAAGTGAGTGGATTATAAAGGAGTTCTTTTATAGATTTATAAGTAGACTTACTTAATTTATTGTATGTTTGCAGAGTTATGAATTTTATTTCTTCACGATTAAAATAAGCAATATCATTATGCTCAAATTCTATACGTCCTTGTGCTTTTTTTCGTGGCAGTGTTGAGTAACTTAATGCATAAGCTTCTAAAACATCTTTTTTACCTGAAATAAGTTTAAAATTAAACTGTCTGTAATTAAGAAATTTTTGTTTAATTATTTTATACTCTTTGTTTTCATCTTCAAGCGTATTTCTTTTTGTATACATCTCAATACGTTCTTCAATGGAAGCGGGAAGAGTCAGCCCCGATATAGGTGAAAACATCTCATCCATAAGTCTGTTTTGCTGGTCTCGCTGCATAGTGAGACCGAAAATACAGCCGCAATAATCTTGACGGTAGAGCTGCTCTTCTTTTGTAACACGGCTTTGGTCTTGTGTCCCACCGCCGCTTCTGTAATCAACTGCTATAAATTCAACCCCATGAGAAGCATAAAATTCATCTCCGACACGTTTGAGTTGTTCTTGTGATTTTAAGGGACTGACAAGTAGGGTAGTGGTGATTTTTTTCTCACCAAGTTCAAGCGCTTTTTTTGCACTTGTAGTGAAGCGTTTATCAAAACATACTTCGCATCTTGCACCTTTTTCAGGTTCTTTTTCTAAACCTCGAACTGCTTCAAGCCAGCTTTCGTAATCATATTCACCTTCAATTAGCTCAATGCCGAGTTTGTTACAACTGCGTTTTACATCTAGCAGACGCAGTTGATACTCAGAGTATGGATGAATATTTGGATCATAAAAAAAACCGGTTAGTTTTTCCTGGGGAAAATCTTTTTGGAGCTTTTCTAAGAAAAAGTGTGAATCGACACTGCAGCATATATGTACTAAAATATTATTTCCTAATCTCTTTTTTCAAAAATTTCTATTGAATTGATGTCATCTTGACCTTCAACAGAATCAAGAACCGCAAAACTTTCAGCATCATCTTCTTCTATACCGCCAAAAACTGTATGTACACCGTCAAGATGTGGACATGGTACAAAACAGATAAAGAATTGGCTTCCACCTGTATTTGGCCCTGCATGTGCCATAGAAAGTGTTCCTTTTACATGTTTATGTGTATTTTTATCAGTTTCACATGCTATTGCCCAGTCTGGTCCGCCTGTACCTGTTCCTGTCGGACAACCGCCTTGTGCCATAAACCCTGGGATTACACGGTGGAAGTTTAAATTGTCATAAAAACCTGTTTGTGCCAAATGTGCAAAGTTTGCAACAGTATTTGGAGTCTCTTCAGGATAAAGTTTAATCCAAATATCACCTTTAATTGTACTCATTTTTGCATATTGTAATTTTGCTAATTCATCTTCACTTAAATTGTATTCTTTTAGTTGTGCTTTTCCAAACATAATAAAACCCTTCTATTGTAATTTTTGAAATTATAGTAAAGATTTCTTAATATTTGTAAGATATAATTTTTGCAACTAATTTTAATAAAATTGTTTTAAAGCATAAAATAAACAATAAAAGGACTGTAAATATGTCAGAAATAGAAAAAAAACCGGTTTTTCAACCAAATAAAGAGTTCGCAAAAACTGCAAGAATTAAAAATATGGGTGAATATCAGGCTTTGCAAGATGAAGCTATAAAAGATTATGAAGGTTTTTGGGGAAGATTTGCCAAAGAAAAACTTGATTGGATAGAGCCATTTACAAATGTAATGGATGAATCAAAATTCCCTTTTGTAAAATGGTTTGAAGGCGGAAAACTAAATGTTTCTACGCAATGTATTGACCGTCATTTAGATACACGTAAAAATAAAGCTGCAATTATTTTTGAAGGTGACCGTGGAGATAAGCAAATAATTACATATTTGGAACTCTATTACAATGTAAACCGTTTTGCAAATTTACTTAAAAATGAATTTGGTGTAAAAAAAGGTGACAGAGTCGTCATATATATGCCGATGATTCCAGAAGCCGCGTATGCAATGCTTGCATGTGCCAGAATCGGTGCTATTCACTCTATTGTGTTTGGCGGTTTTTCTGCTGAAGCACTTAAAGATAGAATTATAGATGCTGATGCAAAAGTAGTAATTACAGCTGATGGAGCCTATAGAAAAAATAAACCATATATGCTTAAACCTGTTGTAGATACTGCGCTTGAAGATTGTGATGTTGTTCAAAAAGTTTTAGTAGTTGAAAGAAATAATGAAGATATTACATGGGTTGCCGGGCGTGATTATTCTTATAATGAATTGATTGTAGGTCAGGATTCTACATGTAAACCAGAAGTTATGGAGAGTGAGGACCCACTTTTCTTACTTTACACTTCAGGTTCAACAGGAAAACCAAAAGGAGTACAACACAATTCTGCTGGTTATATTCTTTGGGCACAAATGACTATGGAATGGGTATTTGATGTAAAAGAAAATGATACTTACTGGTGTACGGCTGATGTTGGTTGGATTACCGGGCATACATACATTGTTTATGGTCCTCTTGCAATGGGTGCTACAACTGTAATGTTTGAGGG
>JALUXS010000036.1 GCA_027013185.1 Sulfurimonas sp. | reverse complement strand
GAAGAAGTAGCCCGTGAAGACGCCGGTTATTTGCGTTGGATGCTAAAGAATATGGAAAATATTGATGAAGATATGCGTTACTCTATCAACTATTATTTAGAGTCATAAATCCAAACAGTACAAACAAAATAAATGCAACAGCTCCGCTTATAAGCGCATAAGGAAGTTGTGTTTTTACATGTTCTACCACTTCACAATCACTCGCTAGTGATGAAATTATAGTCGTGTCAGAAATAGGCGAGCAGTGGTCGCCAAAAACTCCTCCGCTAATCACGGCACCTACGGCCAAGGCAACATCTCCATCCATCCCCACAGCCATAGAAACTGCAATAGGCACCATAATACTAAAAGTACCCCATGATGTTCCGGTTGAAAAAGATATGATGGAACTAAGTAAAAATATCACTCCGGCTAAAAGAGAAACACTAAGCGTATCAGTTGCTAATGAAGCCAAATATGCTCCTGTTTTCAAATCAACTGTCACCTTGCCGATTGCAAAAGCAAAAAGCAGTATCAAAGCAATAGGAAAAAGTTTTTTTCCACCAATATAAGCACTTTTTGTATAAGTTTTTACAGACATATTTTTTGTACCGATATAATAAATGAACATTATTATAAGTGTTGCCAGCATCGTGTAAAATATAGCACTTGAACCACTGCCTTTGAGCATATTGCCGTTCCCTGTTATATACAAAAAGACAAATACGAAGGTAATCATTAAAAAAATAGGAATAATCATATAACTCATGCTGACATGCGAATTTACATGTAAAATACTTTTTTGCAAAGAAAGGCTGGCATTTTTCATAGGGCCTATATTTACATTAAACCAAATTGCCAAAAATGTTACAAGTAAAGCACTCATCGCATAAAAGTTGTAAGCAACAGAATGGAGTAAAATGTTAACATTATCTCCTGTTATTATCCCTGTTTGTATTTGCGTTGCAATTAAACCCAGCAAAAGAGCACCCCAGCCATTTAGCACGATTAAAGAGCTAATTGGTGCAGAAGTTGAGTCACATACAAAAGCCAGCTTCGCATGTGCTACATTTTCTTTATCGCAAAGCGGTCTGCCCACTGCTCCGGCAATAAGAGAGGTTATAGAAGACTCTATAAATATAATCACACCTATAATATAACTCACAAGCAGTGCCGAGCGAGGAGAATTTACCAAGCTTGTTTTTTGGGTCATAAAGGACACAAACCCATTAATACCACCACTTTTTTGCATCAATTCCATAACACTACCTACTAAAACCGCAAATGCCAATGTCTTGAGAATCCATTCCTCACCTAATAAAGAAACAAATAAATCAAACGTAGCAATACTTGTATTATAAAGTGAAAAATCATGTAAAAAGAAAAGCCCTAAAAATATTCCACCAAATAAAGAGAGTAAAATATTTTTTGTATAAAGTGCCAAAAAAATGGCAAGGAGAGAGGGAAATATAGAGAGTATGGAGAGTTCTATAATAAAATCCTAAAATTCCATTGCCAAAAGCATAACACCTGCTCTGCCAAAAATTTCTCTATAACTATCACACTCTTTTTGTTCAACTATCTCAAAGCCGAGTTTTTTATAAAAATGTTCTGATTCTAAAGAACCTATTTCTATAATTGTTCGTACAATTCTATACCCTTTAAGACGTGCCGTGAGCAAACTTTTTTGCATTAATGCTTTAAGTATGCCTACATCTATGAAACCTTCAAGCTCTTCCATAAAGTCAAACATTAGCCTACTTTTGTTTGTGTCAAAACTACATGAATAAACAACTTCTAAAGGTTTATTTATCTCTTCACCGCAGCCTATCTCTTTTAATGCTTCTATAAATGTCTCTTTTGTAGCAATTCTTGGTTCATAACTACAAAGTGTTCCAACAAACTGACCATCCATTTGTGCAATTAAAAAATTTTTATAGTGACAATGACTTTTCGCATTTGTTTGTGTCAGCTGCTCTATTTTTTGCAAAACTACGGCATCATCATCCATAGCAAACAACACATCAAACAAACCATCTTTTTTCCCAGCTCTTGAACTTTGTAAAATCATCTGTGCTAAAAAAGAAGCGTCATCAGCCGTGGCCTGTTTTATTAGTATACTCATTATTTTATCCAAACTTTAATTTATCTTATAGTACCATACTTTATGATAAAAAGTTTCTTAATTCTTACAATTTTTTCAATTTTACTCTCTGCATCACAGCAAATAATTTTAGTAGTGGCCAACAATATGCATACTTCACAGGCAAAACTAGAGTGTTTCGAGGGCAGTAAAAAAATGTTTGGCACAATGCCGGTAAATCTCGGAAAAAATGGTTTAGGCTGGGCAACAAGAAGTCATGCCCTTGCCCAAAGTACGCAAGATGCTTTAAAATATGAAGGTGATAAAAAAGCACCTGCAGGTATTTTTCCTCTCTCTAACATCTTTGGTTATGCGTCAAAAAGCAACTATGGGCTTCCTTACCTATATGCAACAAAAAAATTAATATGTGTAGATGATACACACTCAAATTTTTACAATCAAATAATAATGGCACATGGAGATGAAAAAAGTTATGAATTTATGCAAAGAGATGATGGACAATATAAACTGGGAATAGTAGTAGATTATAATAAAAAAGCAATCAAAGGCAGAGGTTCTTGTATATTTATGCATATACAGCGTGCCCCAAATTCTGCAACAGTCGGTTGCACTTCAATGAGCGAGGTAAATATACAAAAAATTGCTAAATGGCTCAATAAGAACAAAAATCCTATTCTTATTCAGATTCCGAAAAAATCCGCGAAAGAGGTCTTAAAACTCTATCCGCAGCTTAAAAATTCTAATCTTCTTTAGACATTTTGTCTTTCGCTTGAATTCCCATCAATGAAAGACCTGTTTTTATACTCAAAGCTACCATTAACATCAATTTTAAAAGCTTTGCTTCATCATCCGTGCCAATCATACGCACATCATAATAAAATTTATGCAATGAAGCAGCAAGAGATTTCAAATAATCTGTCAATTTTTGTACTTGACGTGTATTAAAAGCATCTTCTACCACTTCTGGCAATAAAAGTGCGTCAAAAAGAAGTGTATCAGCATTTTCACCAAGATTTTTCAGACTTGCATCCATAATATCAGCATAAGACAACTCACTTTTTGCTAAAAGTGTCTGAATTCTTGCATGTGCATACTGAATATAAAAAATTGGATTTGAACTATCTTGCTTTTTAAACTCAGCCAAATCAAATTCAAGAGCCGTATCACTTTTTTTCGAAGCAAATATAAAACGCAAAGCATCCGAGCCAATCTCTTCGACAATATCACTCATAAGAATGACATTACCAGCACGTTTACTCATTTTATACGGTTCACCATCTTTTAAAAGACTTACCATTTGAGAAAGTAGTACTTCTAACTTTTTTGAATCATATCCGAGATATTCAATAGCTGCTTGAACACGTGGAATATAACCATGATGATCTGCACCCCAAATATTTATAAAGTGATCATACCCACGTTCAAATTTTTGATTGTGGTATACAATATCACCGGCCAAATATGTTGGACGACCGTCTTCACGCACGACAACTCTGTCTTTTTCATCACCTTTAGCTTCTGATGCTATCCAAACTTTGTCATCTTTTTTATAAATGCCTGAACCCATCTTTTGCATTACTCTGTCCCAATCATCATACAAAGTTGACTCATATACAAAGGTATCAAAAGCAATATTTAAATCACCCAAATCTTTGACAATAATTTTCATCACTTCATCTTTTGCCCAAAGAGCTAGCTCTTTTTGACGAGATTCATCATGAAATATTTCAACGCCAAATTTCTCCATAGCATCACGAGAAAGTCCTTCAAGGTACTCCCCTCTATAATAACTCTCAGGATACTCAACCGTTTCATCAAGAAGATTTTCTCTTGCATGCAGTTGAATAGAAAGACCAAGTAAATCTATTTGATTCCCTGCATCATTTATATAATATTCTGCAGTTATATCGTAGCCAAGATGTTTTGCCAAACGATAAAGCGTATCGCCATATACAGCACCACGTGCATGACCTATATGCAGCGGTCCTGTAGGGTTTGCACTGACAAATTCTAAAAGTATTTTTTGATTTTTTTCTTGTTTAGCAAATTCTGATGAATTTTTAAGAGCCCATGAAGCATATTCTGCCAAAAAATCTTCACTTAAACGAAAATTTAAATAGCCTTTTACCGCTTCAACTTTTGAAAAAAATTCGCTCGATTCAAATGATGAAGCAAGTTCATCTGCAATAATCATAGGAGATTTTCTCAACTCTTTTGCTAAAGAAAAAGCTATAGGAGTAGCAAAATGACCAAAAGATCGGTCACGAGGTTTTTCTAAAACAACCTCACGACCTATTTTTTCGCGTAATAACGCCGATACTCGTTGTTTCAATGTTTACGCTTGTGTTGTAGATTTTGGAGTTTCATTAGATGAAGCTACTTCATCACTTTTTTCAACTTTTTTTGGTGTTTCAACTTCAACTTCATCAATATCTTTCATTTCTTGTTTAAAGTTTTTAATCCCTTTTCCAAGACCTTTTGCTAAATCAGGTATCTTTTTTGCTCCAAATAATAAAACGATAATTCCAAAAATCAGTAGTAGTTCTGTTCCGCTAGGCATTCCCATATTTTTTCCTTGTTATAAATTAAGTTGTGAAGTATAACTCACATTTGCTGTAAATTCTCTTATCACTATATATTATGTTTTAACTTTTACAAATCTTCCCATTTTTGGACAAATTCATTAATTTCTTCATTAGATTTTTTAAATCTAGCAATTTTTGCAATTAAAGAAAGTTTCTGTGCAGCTCTTTGTAAATCATCATTTATTAATACATATTCGTATTCTGAAATTCTTTGTATTTCACGTCTTGCCATTTTTATACGACGTTCTATTACATCTTGATTATCAGTTTGACGATTTTCAAGCCTTATTTTTAGTTCACTCAAAGTCGGTGGAGTAATAAAAACTGAAGTTGTTATCTCACCAAGTCTACTATTTATAGCACTATTTCCTTGTACATCTATATCAAATATTATAAGTTTTCCTTCAGTAAGTGCTTTTTTGACAGGTTTTAAAGATGTTCCATAATAGTTTCCATGAACAACAGCATATTCTAAAAAGTTGTCTTCTTCTATCTCTTTTTTAAATTCTGCTTCATCCACAAAGTAGTAATCAACACCTTCTGTCTCACCCTCTCTTATAGGGCGAGTTGTTGTCGATATAGAAAAATAACATTTTCCAATATCATCAACAATTTTATGAATTAAAGAACTTTTTCCGGCACCACTGGGGCCAGAGAGAACTAAAACTGCTCCATTTATAGCACTCATTAATTCTCACCCAATGTTATATTTATGCTTATTTTCATGCCTTTCATAGAGGCTGCCACATCTTTATTATTAAGTGCTTCAAGTAATTTTTTCAATGCTTCAACGCCCTTATTCTCTTCTTCATTTATATCTTCATCTGGTATATTATCTTCAAGTTCTGCTACTGCTGGTGTATCAATATCTGCTATTTCTTCGATATTATCTGGCACTTCATCTACTGGCACATCTTCTAATTCTAAAACTTCTTCGGGTTCTTCTTCAACTTCTTCGCCCAGTGCTACTTTAAAATCTTTACTCGTTAAATCAGACAAAGGATCTATTTCATTAGTGGCAATTTGCAGTAAGGTATCTTCATCCACTTCGCTTTGTAAATCTTCTTGGGAAAGATTTTCAACAGCATCTTGAATTTCACTTTCCAAGTTCTGAGGCTCTTCTGGAGACTCTTCAATTTCTTCGACTTCATCAAGAATTTCTTCAGGAATTTTCAATTCTTCTTCATCTTCCGGAACTTCTTCAATCTCTTCGACTTCATCAAGAATTTCTTCAGGGATTTCTTCTTCAATATCTTCAACTTCATCAAGAATTTCTTCAGGACTTTCTAGTTCTTCTACAAGAGTTTCAGAAGTATCAACATCTGCCTCATCTTCCAAATCGAGTGCCAAATCGTACTCTGCTAAAAGGTCATCATCTTCAGCAAGTTCTTCTTCATCAGATTCTTCTTCATCCAAAGCCAACTCTTCATCTGTAACCAGTTCTTCTTCATCTAAAGCTAATTCTTCAAGATCACTGCTTACTTCATCATCAAAAGAGAGTTCTAAATCATTTTCATCTAGCAAATCTTTTACTTTTTGTGCTTCTTCATCATCTAAAACACTTTCGCCCAAATCATCATCATCTAAATTTAGCTCATCTACATCAAAAGCCTCGTCACTTTGCATACTTTCATCGCTTTGCGTGCTCACTTCTTCAACTTCATTTGCAATCTCTTTATCAAACATCATAAAAAGTTCTACTAAATCTGTTGGCAAAAATGGCTTTTTTAGCACTGAAGAAAATTCATCAGAGCTCTCTTTATCTCTTGCGCATATAAAAAGTGATTTTTTACTTTTTACTTTATCAGCTAAGATATTCATTAAATCCTCATTATACAAACTATCATCAACAACAATTAAGTCATATTCGCCAGCTTCTATATCATCAACTGAAGAGACAATGTCTAGTGTATCGGACGTTTTTTGTGCACTGAGTGTCACTAATTTATTTACTACAGGATTATCATTTAAAAGCAAAATTTTCACACGTATTCCTTTGGATGATTTAAAAAATCTATACTAACACTATTGTATCAAAAAAAAATTAAAAAAACATTTCTAAAGAGTTAAATGCTTCTTGCACTTGTCCCTTAAATATCAGCATTATCACACTAAAAGTGGCTATAAGCACCACAAAGGCAACCATAATTTTTATTGGAAAACCTATAACCAACAAGTTAAATTGCGGCATTGTTTTCATAAGCATTCCAAAAATCACATCAGCAAGCCATGAAAGTGCAATAATTGGAAAGGCGATAATAAAACCCACCAAAAACATATTTGATGTAGCATGTATAATGTAGTGAAACAAATCTTTACTCATAACAAAACCACCCAATGGAATAGTTTTTAAAGAGTGGTCGATAAACAGTAATATCCAATGATGTAAATTAAGTGATAAAAGTATCATAAGTGCCATAAGTGATAAAAATTGAGAAATTATAGGCATAGAAATACCTGATTGTGGATCAATTGCACTTGCCATAGAAAACCCCATCATAAAAGAGATTTGACCACCGGCAAAAGTAATTACGTTATAAGCAAGTTGCAAAACAACACCCACTGAAAGACCAAGTAAAAATTCACCCAGTATAGCTATAATAATTGTCGGGATATCAATGCTTATAGCCAAGGGAGGCATTGATCCATAAAAAACAACAGTAAAATAAAATGCCATTGTCGCTTTTATATTCATAGGAATATTTTGATGATTAAAAATAGGTACAGCAATAAATAGTGCAGCAAAACGAAAAAAGAGGAGGAGAAATCCAACCATATTTGTTTCATTAAATATTTGTGCCCATTCCACCTCTTTTTCCTATTTAATCAATTTTAGTGCTTTATTTTCAAGTTTATAAACTCTTTTACACATATGTGCCAAGGTATTATCGTGTGTTACAAGTATCATACCTGCGTTATTTTGCTCACAATATTCAAAAAATAGTTTCATAACTTCTGAGGCTGTCTGATTGTCAAGATTTCCCGTAGGCTCATCTGCAAATATAATAGATGGTTTTTTTGTAAGTACTCTTGCAATAGAAACACGCTGTTGCTGTCCACCTGAGAGTTCTGTGACTTTTTGATGCATACATTGTGCTATTTCCAATTTGTTTAATAGCGTATTGTCTATACTTTTTTGTGAAAGTATTTCAGAAACTTCTAAATTTTCTTGTGCAGTAAAACCTTTAAAAAGGTAATGTGACTGAAATACTATGCCAAGTTTGTCTCTTTTGACAAGTGCCAGCTCTTTTTTACTCATTTGAGCAATATTTTCATTAAAAAGCTCTATTTCTCCACTTTTTGGTGTTAAAAGTGTAGAAAGAAGGTGCAGTAAAGTTGACTTACCGCTTCCACTCATTCCAATAATAGCTATGCTTTCTTTGGCATCAAGAGATAAAGAAACATTTGAAAAAAGTTCATATTCAAACGAGTGTGATAAATTTTTAGCAGATAGTAGATTCATACAGCAATTATATTCTACTCTTGCTTATATTTTACTGCTTAAATATTTTCTTACAGCCTTTTTTGGAATGTCTGTCTAATTTTATAAAATAGACTTTTTCTATAAATTTTTTCATAAAATATGCAATATATCCGCTAATATAAAATTTAAAAACTTTTCCTACGGCATAGCCATGTCCAAGTGCAATAAGAATACCTCGTGAACGAATATTATGTTTTTTCATCTCTTGTTTCAAAATGAGCCTCATTATATTTTCACTACATACATCAGCCATTTGTTCAGCGACATCAGCCGTAGGTGCTATAAGCTGTTCATTATTATAAAGTGTAGCACAATCACCGATGGCAAAAACATCTTTATATTTGTTGACTTGTAAAAATTCATTGATGTCTAAAAATCCACGCTCATTTTTCTGCAAATCGAGTTTATATATTAAGCCGTTTGGTTCAATACCTCCGGCAAATACCATAAAATCCATAGGAATAATTTCGCCATTGTTCAGAGTAACATGCTCCTCAGTCAAAGAAGCCACTCGTACATTGCATTTTATCACTATTTCTAAATCAAGCAGTCTTTTTTGAGATTTTTCCACTAAAAAAGCATCCATGCCTTTGAGTATTTTTTGTGAAGAGTTCACTAGAACTATATTTAATTTTCTGCATAAAAAATGGTTTGAACAATAAAACTCTTTTGCAAAAGATGCCATTTGTGCCGCTATTTCCACTCCGCTGAGTCCTGCACCAGCTACGACAATATTTAAAGGTTTACATGTAGCACCGCTCTCTTCTACTTTCTTAAACAAAGACATTTCAAATTTTTGTTTAAAATACATTGCACGGTGAAGTGCCTTTACCCCGTGTGCATACTCTTGTAAACCGTCAATGCTTGGCACAAATTTTGTTCTCGCACCAACAGCAATAACGAGATAATCATAAGAAAATCTATTTGTATCTGTACTGACTTTTTTATTTTCAAAATCAATATTCGTAACTTCTTGCTTGTAAAAGCTCACATTTGTATTAAAACCACTACAATATGTAAATAAATCAACACTCACTTTTGCAAAATCTTTTTCATTTGCAATAAGTTCATATACATCTGTCTGCATAAAATGATATGCATTTTTATCTATAAGGATAATTTGATTATTTTGGTATTTGGCAAGATTGGCAACTACTTTAAGTCCGCCATATCCACCACCTATGATAATAATTTTCTTATAATTGTTTGAATGCATGCAATTATTATAGCATTAAATATTAAAAAAAATTATTTTGCAGTAAATATTTTAAAAAGAGGAGAGAAAGTATAAGAGATGAGTTAAGCCAAGGGCTTAGCTCATTTGTGCTGCAACTTCTGCTGCGAAGTCGTCTTCTTTTTTCTCGATTCCTTCACCTACTTCAAGGCGAACAAATTCAGTAATTTCAGCAGTTCCACCACATGCTTTTGCTGCTTTTTCAATAGCTTGTGCTACTGTTAATTTATCATCTAAAACATATTGTTGATCTAAAAGTGCTTGTTCTTGATCTAAAAGAGTGTTATCTAAAATATAACGAGCAACTTTTCCTGGAATAATTCTATCTAAAATTTTCTCAGGTTTACCCTCTGCAAGTAACTCTTCTTTGATTCTCGCTTCTGCTGCTGCCATAACTTCATCAGTTAATTGCATCATAGAAACATATTGGGGAACATTTTTCAAAGGTTTTTTAAGTCTTGCCAACTCTTCATTCTCTTTTTTAAGTGCTTCAATACGACCATGTGTCTCACCTTCAACATACGCCAAATCAAAATCTTTGTAGCTGAGTGTACTTGGTTTCATAGCTGAAGCATGCATTGCAACTTGTTTTAAAGTATCTCTCATGCACTCTGCAGTTTTTTCAGAATCGCATTTTGCTTTTACAATCACGGCAATACGATTATTTGAGTGAATATAACCATTTAAAGATTCATTTGGCTCTGCACTTAATGTTGCAAAACGGCGAAGTTCAATTTTTTCACCAATTTTTGTTACAGATTCTGTAAATTTATTTCCAAAATCACTACTCATAAATGCTTCTACATCAGCAGGATTATTATTGAAAATTTCCTCTGCAGTATCTTTTACAAGATTTTGAAAACCTTCATTTTGAGCAACGAAATCAGTTTCAGAGTTTACCTCTGCAACTGTTGCTCTTGAAAAATCATCTGCAATTTTAAGCCCGGCGAGACCTTCTGCTGCAATACGGTCAGCTTTTTTAGCTGCTTTAGCGATACCACGCTCTTTAAGCAGCTCTTTTGCTTTTTCCATATCTCCATCAGCTTCAACTAAAACTTTTTTACAATCCATCATCGGTGCGTCTGTCGCTTGACGCAACTCTTTTACCATTGCTGCTGTAATTGCTGCCATGATTATGCTTCCTCTGTTTTTTCTACTGCTGCCGCTTCAGTTGCTGGAGCTTCTTCAGTTGCTGCTTCTTCTGTTTGTTCTTCTTGTGCAGGTGCATCGCGAAGAGCTTTTCCTTCATTTATAGCTGCTGTCATTTCACGACAAAAAAGCTGAATAGAACGAATAGCATCATCATTACCAGGAATAGGGTAGTCAATTAAATCTGGGTCACAGTTAGTATCAAGTGGTGCTACAACTGGAATATTTAAACAACGAGCTTCTAAAACTGCGATGTGCTCTTTTACAGCGTCAACTACAAAAAGCATATCTGGAAGTTTTTTCATAGTACGGATACCACCGAAATATGCTTCAAGTTTAACTTTTTTACGAGAAAGCATTAATGCTTCTTTTTTTGTTAAAAGATCAATTTGACCATTTTCTTGCATTTCAGTAATAACATCAAGTTTACGAATAGATTTTTGAATAGTTGGGAAGTTAGTAAGCATACCACCTAACCATCTGTTATCTACATATGGCATATCACAAGCGATTGCAGCATCTCTTACAGAGTTACGAGCTTGTTTTTTAGTACCAACAAATAAAATTGTTTTACCTTCGTGTGCTGCATCCATTACAATTGTATAAGTGTTACGGAAATAACGAAGAGTTTTTTGTAAATCTATTATATAAATATTTTTACGAACACCGAAAATGTATTTTTTCATTTTTGGGTTCCAACGACGAGTTTGGTGTCCAAAGTGTACACCACATTCTAAAAGGTCTTTCATAGTTACCATAGGGTAATCCTTAAAGGTTATTTTTCAAACCAGAAATTTATCAGTTAGCTTTGGCAATGTCGAACAATTATCCGCTAAAAAACGGGTTGCACTGATTTTTGACACATACCTGTTAATGTTTTCCACTTTATTAAGAAGAAAAATCCGCGAATTATACTCAAATATTATTTAAATAAAGCTTTTCCCTAATACTGCTCTTTTTTAGCTCTATAATTAATTTTTATACTACTAAAGTGCCCATTTAAAATTAAATTTATAATAAACAATGTATAGTATCACAGAAATAACACAAAAAAGGGATAATATGAAGAAGCCTCTACTCCTCTCTTTAGCTACTATTGCTATTCTAGGAACAACAAATGTAAGTGCAGACTCGATGTATGACAGATTTCAAGCGATGGAACTTGAGATGCAAAAAATGAAAAAAGAGCTTGACGAACTTAAAGCCAAACAGCATGTAGTTGTAGCTGTGCAAAAAGATGATAAGAAAGCTTCTTCAGATGATGAAGATGAAGCATCCACAAATGCCGACAATGAAGATGATGATGAGGGCGATGATGATGAACCGACTGTAAAAGAACAACTTGCAGATATTCAAGATACTCTTTCAGACCTCAACAAAAACACAAATGGAAATCATCTAAAATTTGGTGTTGATTACAGATTCGCTGTTGATAATTTACATTACAAAATGGCAGATGGCAGTACACAAAAAAATAATGCCTTTATGACAAACAGACTTTGGTTAAATATGGGTTGGGCAGCAACAAAAAATCTTAGTTTTCATGGGCAACTCGCATATAACAAGGCTTTTGGAGCAAGAAGCGGTGTTTCTACTCCGGGTATGGAAACATTTGACTGGATTGCAAATGAAAATGCTTATAATGACACGCTAAGAGTAAGAAATGCTTACTTTTTATATAAAGACGATACATTTATTGGTGCTGACGTGCCATGGACGTTTAGCGTAGGTCGACGCCCATCTACAAATGGACATCTTGTTAATCTACGAGATGATGATCATCAATCTTCTCCAATGGGGCATAATATCAATGTTGAATTTGACGGACTAAGTGCAAAATTTGGTTTAGAGAATGTAACAGGTGTTGATGGTATGTATGTTAAGTTTTGTGCAGGTCGAGGAATGAGTAATGCAGCACCAAGATTTAATACGGCTCCGTATGCTGATACAACTTCTAATGCTTCTATTGATTTGCTAGGCTTTATTTTTACACCTTGGAGCAATGGACAATATACTGTGAATACACAATATTACTGGGCAGGTAATCTTATTGATGAGACAAATGCTTCTAATCCTGCCGCTGGTTTTACAACAGTCGGAAATATGCATGCCCTCACAGCAAACTTTGTAGCTAATGGTATTGGCGATGGTATTAGTGACTATCTTGATGACACAATCTTCTTTGTAAGTGGAGCTATGAGCATCACAGATCCAGACAAGGGACAAAGTATGCTTGGTTCAGCAGACTCACAAAAAGGGTATTCTTACTGGATTGGGACACAAATGCCGTCACTCATCTCTGAAGATGGAAAATGGGGACTTGAATATAATCACGGTTCAAAATACTGGAGAAGTATTACCTATGGTGAAGATACAAATATCGGTTCAAAACTTGCAGCACGTGGTGATGCGTACGAAGCATACTTTACAGAGCCTATTATAGATGATATTTTATCACTGCAAATTCGTTATACATATATAGACTATAAATATGCAGGAAGTAATGGTTTCTTTGGAAGTACTTCAGGAAATGCTGTAGAAATTTCTTCAACAATGCCAGGTGCTGCTAATTATGTAGACAAAGCACAAGATATCCGTTTCTATCTAAGATACAGATATTAAAAACTATTTACGGGATTTACCCCGTAAATAAAATCTTTAAAACACTCAATCTAAGACTGTAACTCTTTTAACTTTTCTTCAACTGCCCTAACATGCTCTTTTACTCGAACTTTATCCCATTTTGCACGAACTACGCCCTCAGGGTCTATGATGAAAGTTGAGCGAACTATGCCCATATATTCTTTGCCATAATTTTTCTTTAACTGCCAAACGCCGTATTTTTGCATCATATCTGTACTTTCATCACTCAAAAGTGTAATACCCAAATTATGTTTTTCTATGAAATTTCTATGTTTTTTTGTAGTATCTGCACTGACACCTATAATAATTGCATCTAAAGATGAAAAATCCGGTGCCGCCTCTGTAAACTCACATGCTTCTGTAGTACAGCCGGGTGTATTGTCTCTTGGATAAAAATACAAAACTATCCACTTTCCTTTTAAATCTCGCAAACACATCTCAACATCATCCTGATTTGGCAAGCAAAAATCAGCCGCCTTCTCTCCAACTTCTATCATATTATTCTCCTAATTATAAATTTATTTTCTTTACATGTAAAAACTTCCGGCTCTTCGGAACTCAGACTTTAGTCTGGGCTGTACTGCTTTAAAAGCCTAAAGGCAAGGTTGAAAACCTTGCTTCCGAAAAGCATATTCATTTAAAAATTTTTAATACACAAACAACAGTAAATATACCCAAATACCGCTAAATGAAGTAAATATAATACCTAAAAAAGTTTTTAATGCCAAAAGTTTATGTGCATTTGATTTTGCACCGGGAAGTAATTTTTGCGAAAACTGATAATTTGCTGTCACAACCGTGATACTCCAGTAAAGTAATGTTACTACAGCAATAACTACATGTAAAGCTAAAACAATAGAAGCATAGGTATGAGAAACAGCACTGCCTTTCATAAAAGCATCAAATCCACCGCCCATGCGTACTCCATATTCAAAATAACCAACCACTATTAAAGAAAAAATAAAAATAATATTTTGACTCAGTGCATGTGCTTTATAAAACTCTTTTCTTGCTAAGGTTATTGCCATGTAAACCAATAAAGGTAAAATAGCCACTATCAGAGTTACCACATCCATAAATAGTGGTGCTCTCGTTCCCATAAATCCTTGTGCAAACATATAATCCATATTTATACCCTCTTCTTTTGATATTTGTAGTATACCCATACTAATATTAGCAATAAAAACAAAACTAAAATTGTTATTTCTTTTAAATATTCTTTAATTAAAGTTTCATTCGTACCGATAAAATAACCCACAAGCACCAAAACCAAAGCCCATATTCCAGCACCTAAAAGCGTGAAAATTGAAAACTCTGCAATATTCATACGGGCAAGTCCCGCAGGAATTGAGATAAGCTGGCGAATACCGGGGATGAGTCTGCCTGTAAAAGTAGAAATATGCCCATGCTTTTTAAAATAATGTTCCATCTTTTCAAGCGTTTGAGCAGATATAAAAAAATATTTCCCAAATTTTAAAAGAAATTTTCGACCTAATGTCCGAGCCAAATAGTAGTTTATAAATGCACCAAGCAAAGAACCTACTAAAGCACTCCCCATAATATAAGCAATATTCATATCCCCTTTTGAAGCCAGATAACCCGCAGGAACTAGAACGATTTCTGAAGGGAAAGGAATAAATGAGGACTCAATAGCCATCATAATAAATATGCCCAAATACCCCCAGTCAAAGATTAAATCTACTAATTGTTGTGCTAATTCATGTATCATTATTTTATACCTTCTACGATTTTTATCTCATCTGCATTAAGTCCATACAGTTTATAAACCAATCTATCGATTTCATCTACACTATTTTGCACTGTAGTCTCTAATTTTTCTATCTCTTCTTGTATCTCAATTTTATCCACCGCATTTAAACTCTCAAAATGTTTTTTGTACTTTTGAATTGTCTTTTTTGCTGACATAATAGTATCTGCCAAATGTATAAACGGCTCTTGTGTCATTGATTTTTTTTCTAAATCGTTGTATAATTGTTCTATAAAACTTAGATGACGCCAGAAAGGTCTCGCTGGACTCAGAATGTGGGGAGTGGCCGTCCCACCATCTAGGTTTTTTACATGTATAAATCTTCTTCCTAATTGTTTCTCAAAATTTTGCTTCGATACAACAAAAACAGATACCAAATAATTTTCTTCATCAACAACATGAAAAAGTTTTCTTTCATTTTCATTCAGTGCATAAATCATACGTTCATCATTAATGTTTTTATAAATATCACTAAAATATTGTTCTGCAAAAAGAGAGGGAACAAGTTTTAAATACTCTTTGAGTTCAGAGTGTCCTTGAAATTTATCAATATACCCCAACTCTTTTGCCATCAAAAACTCCGTCATATAAATCTCTTGACCTTCAAAGGAGGCAACGGCATATTTGAAAGTTTTATCGTACTTTTCTTTTTTTGGCATAGTTAAAAGGGTATTTATATTTTCTTGATATTTTTTTATTGATTTTGGGATTTTCGGGATAGGGAGTTGATTGACATAAGTTTTTTTCCATCTATTTGTTCCCACTCCTGATTCAGCACAAATCAAATCAAAATACCAAAAAATTGCTTTAGAATTTAATAATGTGAGAAGAAATCTTAAATCATTTCCAACTATAAAAAATACTGTCATTTCAACATAGTAACCCTCTGTATCTAATGTAAATTTTCCTAAATCACTTAGTTCAATCCATAAAATTTTTTCTTTTTCTAAATCTTCAAGGTATCCACAGTTACGCAAATTATAACAAGTGTTACCTTTATCACTTCGCTTTTGTAGCCTAGGTAAAAATCTATTCAAATGTGCTTGAATGGCTGGATAATTTTCAATATTTATCGGTGGATTATTATGAACATTTAATAACCATTTATCCGCAAATTCATAAGTATATTGCTTAATATCTCTACCTCTCAACAAAGGCTTAATAATTTCTGCAGAATTACTATCTTGTGCTATAAGAGCATTTTTTGTTGCTCCATCTATAATAAAAGCATCATTAAGACCTGTTTTTATACCTGATTTTATTTCAATATCCCATTCTTTTAATAAAATACCAACCTTTTCAAATTTCTTTTTTAGATGAAGAGCATTTTGTTCTAAAAAAGTAAATCCATTAATTGATAAATCACTTTGTTGCATCTCAAAAAAATGATTATAATCTTTAAAAGATATTTGAAAACTACTATTTTCTTCATACCCTTTTTCTAAAATGGTAATAGCACTATCAACGGTTGCATCTTCAAAAACTTTTACACTATTAAAATCAACTATTGCTTTTATGGTAGTTTTCGTTAATATCATCTCTCTTAGATTTTGTCCA
>JALUXS010000035.1 GCA_027013185.1 Sulfurimonas sp. | reverse complement strand
CGCAAAGCAAAGGACAATGGTTTTCCCTTAAAAGCCACATTGGAGGAAGAATAACATGATAAGTGCATCACTCAATGATATATTTCAAAAATCTATTATTTTTGCTAAACAACTTCACCATGAATTCCTAACAATTGAACATATATTCTACTTACTTTTAAGTTCCCAAGAAGGTATTGCCATTGTAGAAACATGTGGTGGCGATGTAGGAAAGATGAAAGAAGAACTTGGCGAATATCTAAAAATAAATATGGAAGTACTCCCTACAAATATTGAGCAGGATCCATATGAGAGTGTTGCACTCTCTCGTTTAATAGATAAAATGGTACGACATGTGCAATCATCTGGGCAAACAAATGCAGACATTGGAGATTTACTAGCTGCACTCTTTGAAGAGGAACACACCTTTACTTATGCTCTGTTAAATAAATATCAAATATCAAGACTTGATATTTTAGAAATAATTTCCCATACTGATATAAGTCAAGACAACGACAATCAAGAATCAAACCTGAGCAAGTATTCTATTAATCTTATTCAAAAAGCCAAAGAAGGAAAAATTGATCCTGTCATTGGTCGAGATAAAGAGATTCAAAGAGTCACACAAATACTCTGCAGGCGAAAAAAGAACAATCCTATTTTAGTCGGTGAACCAGGTGTCGGAAAAACAGCTATCGCAGAAGGCTTGGCACTTCAAATCGCAATAGGAAATGTACCAGATATTATCAAAGATTCGCAGCTCTATGCACTTGATTTAGGTGCACTACTAGCAGGAACGAAATATAGAGGTGATTTTGAAAAACGTCTTAAAGGTGTTATGGATGAATTAAAACAAACTTCCAATGCCATTTTATTTATAGATGAAATTCATACACTTATCGGTGCAGGCAGTACAAGTGGCACAATGGATGCGGCCAATCAACTCAAACCAGCACTTGCCTCAGGTGAGATAAAATGCATGGGTGCTACAACCTTTGCAGAATATAGAAATGGCTTTGAAAAAGATAAAGCACTTAGTAGAAGATTTTCTAAAATAGATATAAATGAGCCTTCTAAAAAAACAAGCTACCTTATTCTCAAAGGTTTACAAAATAAATATGAAAAGCACCATTCTATAAATTACACAAATAAAGCACTCAAAACTGCAGTTGATTTATCTAAACGATATATTACTAATAGATTCTTACCCGATATTGCTATTGATATAATTGATGAGACAGCAGCATCTTTTCATCTGAAAAAAAAGAAAAAAGTAAAAGTAAGTAGTGCAGATATAGAAAAAACTATAGCTTCCATTGTAGGAATTAGCAATACAAAAATCTCTTCTAACGAAACCCAATCCCTGCAACATTTAGAAGAAGAGTTAGAACAAAGAGTAATAGGACAAAGAAAAGCTGTAGAAGAAGTTTCAAAAGCTATCAAAATTTCAAAAGCAGGACTTACGCCTGCAAACAAGCCAATAGCATCATTTTTATTCTCCGGTCCAACAGGTGTCGGTAAAACGGAACTAGCAATCGCATTGAGTAAGGTACTTGGCGTTAATTTTGAAAAATTTGACATGAGTGAATATATGGAGAAGCATGCTTTAAGTCGTTTAGTTGGTGCTCCTCCAGGATACATTGGATACGAACAAGGTGGCTTACTAACAGAAGCAATAAAAAAACATCCTTACACTGTTTTATTACTCGATGAAATCGAAAAAGCGCACCCAGAACTTATAAATATTTTACTTCAAATAATGGACAGTGCTACACTCACTGACAATAATGGTTATAAGGCTGATTTTCAAAATGTTGTATTAATTATGACATCAAATATAGGGGCGACAGCCAGAAATGTTATGGGATTTAATAAAGATGAGTCTATCTCAAAGAATGAAGAGTTAAAAGCATTTTTTACACCTGAATTTAGGAATAGGCTCGATGCTATTGTTGAGTTTGAACAGCTAAGCCATAACACAGTTGAAGGTATAGTTCTGAAATTTATTGATGAGCTCAATAAAGAGCTTAAAAAGAAAAAAATAATTGTCACTATATCAGATAAAGCAGTGAAATATATTGCACAAGAGACATATTCCCTTGAAATGGGAGCTAGACCGCTAAAAAGATATATTAAAAATAATATCACAAATAAACTTAGTGATGAAATTCTTTTTGGCACACTTAAATATGGTGGAAAAGTAGAAGTAGTCATTGAGAATAATGAATTAAAAATTTTATACAAAGAAGCTTAATGTATATACCACAGCTCGATAAATATTCTTTAGTTTTTCCTGACCCACATGATGCAAATGAAGAAGGTATCGTGGCATGGGGAGGAGATTTAAATCCTTCAAGACTCATTAGAGCATACCAAAATGGAATTTTTCCATGGTATTCGCAACAAGACCCTATTTTATGGTGGTCAACAAATCCACGCTTAATTATGGAACTTAATGAATTCAAATTAAGACGCTCTCTCAAAAAAAATCTTAAAAAATTTGAATACAAATTTGATACAAATTTTGAGAAAGTTATGAAAAATTGTGCTTCGACAAAGAGAAAAGGTCAAAATGGAACATGGATCAATAATGATTTAGTGGAATCTTTCAATGTTCTTCATGGCATGGGTATTGCACACTCCGTTGAAAGCTATCAGGATGGTAAATTGGTGGGTGGATTATATGGTTTAGCAATTGGAAAGGTATTTTGTGGAGAATCTATGTTTGCACATATTAATGATGCTTCAAAAGCAGCATATGCAATTTTAGTAAAACATTTGCAAATATGGGGATATGATTTCATTGATTGTCAGGTACCTACTGAGCATCTTAAATCATTAGGAGCAAAAGAAGTTTCAAGAGATTATTATCTTGAGCGATTAAATAAAATAAATATGGATAATATAAAAATAAATTGGGAAATAAAAGAAGAACTGATCAACTAGGCAGCGACCTACATTTCCACACCTGAAAGGTGCAGTATTATCAGCGATGAGAGGCTTAGCTTCTGGGTTCGGAATGGGACCAGGCGTTTCCCTCTCTCTATAG
>JALUXS010000034.1 GCA_027013185.1 Sulfurimonas sp. | reverse complement strand
ATGTCCAATGAAACCGATTGAACGCCCTACAATAAAGAATGCATTTAATGTACCTGATTCTATAAATTCATTAATTTCTTCTTCAGAATATCCAAGAGCTCTCCACATATCAACCATTAAGATACCAATAGTACCATCAACATTAAGAATCAGGTTCTCTTTTTTACTAGTAGTTAAAGCTTCAACTGTTTTTGCATAATCAAGTAATGAATGACTTGGGAAATGCTCCGTTGCAAAATTCATTAAACCAGTTACACGTAAATCTGGATTTTTAAGAGACTTAATACGGTGACCGATACCTGGAATTGGCACGCCTTGTTTTTTCATGTATCCTAAAAATTCAGCAGGGTTCATGTCATTATCATCAGCATGTTTGAAATATTTTGCAGCACCGTCAATTGCACCACCAAAACGAGGACCAATTGTTAAAAGACCAGTTACTAGTGCTTCAACAACTGATTTTCCTGCACGTGCAGTTACTTTAGCATTGTGAGCACCTGAAACTGCAGGACCGTGATCTGCAACAGTTTTAATTACAGTTTCAATAAATTCTGTAGCCCATTTTGGATACTGTTTTTTGAACCATAAAAGTGAAATAACATCACCAATACCTTTTCCTGTATCAGGTGTTGCGACTGAAGAAATTGGGAAACCTGCATATGTACACTCTTCCCCTCTATCATCACTTATTGTACAAATAAATTGTTTTGAACGACGAACCTTAGGTACAACATTTATATCTGCTTCTGGAATTTCACCAATTACATCATTTACACGTAATTCATTATATACTTTGTTGATTGTTCCTGGTAAATCATTAAACGATTCTGGAACATATATACCTGCTTCAGCCATTGCTTTATTTTTTGCAGCGGCAGTTTCAGCATCAGCATTTGCACTAGCACCTGCATGACCAAATTGCACGCCTGAAGAAAAATGTTTGGCGATTGTACCAATACACCATGCGATAACCGGCTTAGTGATTTGACCATTTTTAATAGCTTCAATTACTTTATACTCTTCAGTACCGCCAACTTCACCAAGAAGTACCATATATTTTACATCTGGATTTTTTTCCATTCTAAGCATATTATCAATGAAAACTGATCCAACAAATCTATCTCCACCTATTGCAACACCTTCTGCAATACCATCAGCATTCAGTGCAATGATGTTTGAGAGTTCATTAAAAAGACCACCTGAACGAGTTACAAGCCCACATGAACCTGCACGGTGTAATTTTGAACGTACAATATTTTCAATAGTACCACCAATATTTGCAATTTTAAATGCACCCGGAGCAATAGCACCAACAGTTGCTGGCCCAATCACTGTAACACCAGCTTTACGTGCTGTGTTATTCATTTTTCTTGCTAATCTTTCAGGAATACCTTCTGCCGTAACCATGATAGATTTAAATCCACCAAGAACAACTGCTTCCATTGTTACATCATATGCAGTTCTAAAAGAACCAAAGTTTAAAAGAACATCAGCATTTGGATGTGCTTCTTTCGCATCTGCCGTACATTTATAAAGAGGAACCATTATTTCATCAGGACCCCAAAAGAATTTTTCAAATTTATTACCACTTGTTGGAGCAACTATTGCCGCAACTGAAGGAGTTTCTCTTTTAATAGTATAGTCATAATCTAACATTCTTTGGATTGCTGTTTTGTTGTTGTTCCAAAAAATTGCTTGTGTATCTTTAGTATATAATTTTTCCATTTTAGCCCCTTACTTCTCTAATGCCATTCTAACGATGTCAGTAACATGTGTGTCTGGTCCGTACACTTCAATGTAAAGTCCAAGTCTATCCGCAGCTTCTTTAATATCTTTTAAGCCTTTTTCGTAGTTTGGTCCACCACGACGAACATATATTTTTGTATTATGTGCTTTAATTTTTTCAGCATTTTCTTCAAATGATTGAATAATACCTGTAAAAGTTTTTGCAACATCAGTAAAGTTAGCGATAGCTCCACCGATAATTAAAATCTTATCTTGTCCTTTTGGATCTTGATGTCTTGTCATAAGGTCAATTACAGTATCTGCATAGAATTTTGTCTCGCCAGTTGTTGGTCCACCTGAATACTCACCATAATTTGCAAGGTCAGCGATTGAACCACCATTTGCTTCAGCAAAATCAGCAATAGTATCTGCATAAACAACAGAAGCACCACCACCAGCAACCATAGTCCAAACTCTACCCATTGGATTAAGAATAGTAAGTTTTAGTGAAGCACCTGATTTGCTATCAGCTTCTGCGATTGCTTTTTCTTCTGGAGACTGATCTTCCATACCAAATGCAGTTGGGTATTCTATATCTCCCCATGTATCTTTCATTAAAAAGCCAGCAGTATCATCAAGACGAGCAACAAGGTCAAGAATAGCCATATTGTTACCTTCTAGCATAACAATTGGGTTTATTTCTAAATAAGCGAAGTTCATATCTCTATAAAATCTGAAAAATGCAAATGCAAATGCTTCAAATTGTGCTTTATTCTCTGCAGGAATATCCGCAGGAATATTTGCTTTAATTTCACGCTCAATATCGGCATCTGTCATATCAATTGGAATAACTACTTCAGTTACTTTTTCATCCCAACCTTCTTCAACTTCCATACCACCTTCCGCTGACATGTAAAGTACATCATCTTCACCCACACATGTAGCAGAAATATAATACTCTTGCTCTTGTGAGTGTGGAGTAAATGGCTCGATAATAAAGTGTGTCAAAGTACCATGTTGTCCTGATAAAAGAGTTGTTTCATGTGAAATTTTTTCATCTACCCATTTTGCGGCATCTGCTAATGTAACATCACCTGGTTTATTTGTTTTAAATAGCACCAAATCATTTTTACCACGCTTACCAAATAACATATCTGGCTTAGCAACTAATGGTTCTTGTTTTAACCATTCAAAGCCATGCTCTTCAGCTTTTGCTAAAAGTTCTGCTCCATTTGTAACAAGAACAGATTTGAACCCATAATGGAATCCACTAAAATATTTTTCCCATTGTTTAGAAAAAAGTGCTTTACCGTCGTATTCACGTATCGCTTTTTGAGCCATAGAAACTCCC
>JALUXS010000033.1 GCA_027013185.1 Sulfurimonas sp. | reverse complement strand
GTACGTTATTGATGCTGAAATGTGGGATGAAGCTATTTCACCGGCTGATATGCAAAAGCAAATGGGTAGATAAAAAATGACGATAGAAATGTTGTACAGCAAAATCCATCGTGCTACTGTAACAGATGCTAATTTAAATTATGTTGGCTCGATTACAATAGATGAAGAGTTGCTAGAAGCTTCAAAGATGAGAGTTGGACAAAAAGTAGAAATACTCGATATTAATAATGGAGAGAGATTCTCTACATATATTATTTTGGGTGAGCGAGGCAAGCGTGACATTTGTTTAAATGGTGCGGCTGCAAGAAAAGTACACAAAGGCGATAAAGTTATAGTCGTTGCTTATGCGACTTATGATGAAAAAGAGCTTGAAAATTATAAGCCAAGAGTCGTTCTTTTGAATGATGATAATGATATAGACGCAATTCACGACGAGATATAGTGATGTTTAGCGGTTTAGGTGATATGGGAAAAATGATTGAAGGAATGCAGGAAAATGCTGCAAAACTTCAAGAAGAACTTGCTTCTAAAACTTTTAGTGTAAAAAGCGGTGGCGGTATGATAGAATTAACACTTAACGGAAACGGCGAAGTGATTGATTTAAATATTGACGATGAACTTTTATCAGATAAAGATGCCTTGCAAATTTTACTTATTGGTGCCATAAATGATGCCAATAAAATGGTGCAACAAAATCAGCAAAGTAGTGCTATGAGTATGCTTGGCGGGCTTAAGTAGGTGTTTCGCCTATTTGCACTTCTATCCCTCCTCTTTTTTAACCTTTATGCCTGCAAAGGCGGTTATGCATCTTGTGTTCAAAAAGCACAAGATGCAAAAGTATTTCAAAATAACGCCCTTTATATTCCTGTAAAACAAGACAAAATACTTCTATACAGCCGAAATATTCCAAACACAAAAATTCTTAAATACGACCCTTTTTTATCTCTTTATCTTCTCCAAGCTACAAAAAGTTTTGCTTATCCATACGATATAAATATGCGATTGCAATTAGGTACAGCATTATTACATGTAAAGCAGGTTAAAGAGGGAAAAATACTTAAACATCAGATAGGGCTTGATACTTTTGCTCGGTATAATCAACAAATGAAATCTCCGGCATTAATAAGCAGCAGTTGTTGTTCTTTGGAAGGTTTGCTGTGTTCAAAAGGTGTCATACAAAAAGAGTATCTCCATCATTTCCTTCAGACAAAAAAAGTAGTCTATGGTGATATTGGTATTCGTGTGAAAAATGAAAAACAGTATGTTATAGTGTATGCAAGTGATCCATTTATGAAGTATAACCCTTTTAAACGTGATGATTGTATCATTTCATTTGATAATAAAAAAGTAAAAAATGCTGCTTCATTAATGCAAAAAATTCTTTTTAGCCGTGTCGGCTCGAAACATGTGCTTAAAATAAAACGTGCTTCTAAATTTCTTACGCTTAAAGTTGTAAGCAAAAAAAGATATGGAGGCGGTTATTTAAGTGATACCTTCTTAGAACAAAAAGGTATTTACTTCGATAAAAATTTACATGTAACACATATATATAAAAAGTTTCAAGGGTATGGTCTCAACATTGGAGATAAACTTATTCAGGTTAATGGTGTTCGCGTAAAAAATCAGAATGAATTACGTCGATACATAGAAAATTTTAAGAATTACTCTTCGCTATTATTTGAGCGAAATAAATTCCAGTTTTTTGTAAATATTAAGTAGAAAACAAGTAGAATTTCAGATGCAAAACTTTGAGCAATTTTTATTAGACAATTTACCAATATCAAAAAGCATTCATCCCACCTATGAACGTGCTTTACAAAATATGCTCGAAGCGGGCGGTAAAAGGTTTCGTCCTACACTTTTACTTGGTGTAGTAAAAGCCTATAACCCCTTAATGCTTGAATCTGCAAGATATGCAGCTTTAGCTGTAGAATTTTTACATACATATTCGCTTATTCATGATGATTTGCCCGCTATGGATAACTCACCGCTACGACGTGGAAAACCGACTTTACATGTAAGCTTTGATGAAGTGACGGCTATCTTGGTTGGGGATGCTCTCAACACTTACTCTTTTGAAGTTTTGGCAAATGCTCCTTTCTCAGACGCAGTGCGTGTAAAACTGATTCGTGAGCTTGCAAGTAATGGCGGGCTTAACGGTATGGTTTTAGGACAGGCGATTGACTGCTATTTTGAAAACAAACCTTTAGAAATAGAAGATATTAAAATACTCCATACAAATAAGACTGCAAAACTTATTGCCGCTTCTTTAAAAATGGGTGCTTTAATTGTTGGGTGTGAGGATGTAGCCGATAAATTATATGAATTTGGTATAAAACTTGGACTACTTTTTCAAATTCAAGATGATATTTTAGATGTAACACAAAGCAGTATGGAAGCAGGAAAACTAACAAACAATGATGAAGACAAAAACAGTTTTGTGACTATACTGGGACTTGAACGGGCAACGGTAGAAGCAAATACACTAGCAGATGAAGTTAATAATGAGATGTGTAATTTTGATGAGAGCTTGTCAAGTGAGCTGTCACCTTTATTAACAAAGTATATAAACAGACATAAATCGACTTCTTAGAAAACTTTTTTCCAAGGGCAAATCCTTCCGTTGGTCTGAGCCTTTCCAAAAAGCTTTCTAAGAAGTCTACTTACATAAGGAATAAGAAATGAGCGATAATACAATGCGTCAAAAAATGGCAAACACAATAAGATTTTTAGCAGCAGATATGGTGCAAAAGGCAAATTCTGGTCATCCGGGCGCACCGATGGGGCTTGCTGATATTGCAGTGGTTTTAAGTGAGCATTTGAATCATAATCCTAAAAATCCTCAATGGCTCAATCGTGATAGACTTGTTTTTTCAGGTGGACATGCGACAGGGCTTATTTATTCGCTTTATTATCTTTGGGGATATGGCCTAGAGTTAGAAGATTTAAAACAGTTTCGTCAGCTTGATTCTAAAACACCGGGACATCCTGAATATGGACATACTAAAGGTATAGAAATAACAACAGGACCGCTTGGACAGGGGATTGCAAATGCTGTAGGTTTTTCTATGGCTTCAAAGTTTATGGGGGCACAGGTTAACAGTGATACGGCGGATTTAATTGACCATAATGTATACTGTTTTTGTGGAGATGGCGACTTAGAAGAGGGCATCAGTTATGAGGCTTGTTCTTTAGCTGGGCATAACAAACTTGACAATTTAGTGCTTATTTATGACTCAAATCGTATTACCATTGAAGGAAATACAGATTTAAGCATCAGCGAAGATATTCGTGCCAGATTTGAATCACAATGCTGGGAAGTTTTAGAGTGCAACGGGCATGATTATGATGAAATTGATGAAACAATCATTCAAGCAAAAAAAGCAGATAGACCGGTTTTAATCATTGCAAATACCATTATAGCAAAAGGTGCAGGTCCTCTTGAAGGCTCACACCATGCACACGGTGCTCCTTTAGGTGAAGAAATAATAGCCGATGCGAAAAGAGGTGCAGGATTTGACCCAGAGATGAAATTCTTTGTCCCCCAAGATGTTATGGCTCGTTTTAGATGTGCTGTAGAAGAGGGTGATTTATTGGAACGTGAATGGATTCACAGCCTAAAAACATTGCCTCTAATGGAGCAAAATGAGGCACTCGCTGCGTTGCAAAATTCAGATTTTTCAAGAATTCAGTGGCCTGAATTTGATAAAGCCGATGCGACAAGAAACACGAACGGTAAAATTTTAAATGCAATCGCAAAAGCGGTGCCGAGCTTTTTAGGTGGAAGTGCAGATTTATCTCCTTCAAATAAAACACATTTAAATGATATGGGCGTTTATCCTAAAGGGAGAAATATTTACTTTGGTATTCGTGAACATGCTATGGCAGCTATTTCGAATGCAATAGCATTATATGGTCCTTTAAAACCTTTTACTTCGACATTTTTTGTTTTCTCAGATTATTTAAAACCTGCGGCAAGAATTGCAGCACTTGCAGGAATACAGCAGTTTTTTATATGGACGCATGATAGTATAGGTGTTGGCGAAGACGGTCCTACACATGAGCCGATTGAACATCTTTCACAGTTCCGTGCCTTGCCAAACTTTTATGTCTGGCGTCCGGCTGATGGGGCAGAAAATATTGAGGCTTGGAAAACAGCTTTGGCAATGACTAAATCACCTTCTGCTTTTGTATGTTCACGTCAAAGTTTAGCTGTAGTGCCAGCACCTATAAAAGGTGAAATTAGCTGTGGTGGGTATCTCTTAGCGAGTGATGAAAATGCTGTAATCACTCTTATGGCTTCAGGAAGTGAAGTAGAACTTGCCCTTAAAACAAAAGCAGCATTAAATGAAAAAGGCATAGCTGCAAATGTTGTGAGTGTTCCATGTTATGATTTGTTTATAGAACAAGACAAAGAGTACATCAAGGAAATCATAATTCCTAATACGAAAAAAGTGGCAATAGAAGCTGCCCGTGGATTGGAGTGGTATCGTTTTGCTGATGAAGTGATTGGTATGGATACTTTTGGAGCCTCAGCACCGGCACAAGAACTATTTGAAAAATTTGGTTTTACTGTTGATGCAATCTTGGAAAAAATTAAATAATTATTCTATATCTTGCTTGACTTTGCTCTGGTTTCTGCCACTTTGTTTGGCAGAATAAAGAGCCTTGTCAGCATACTTGTATAATATATTTATATCATTGTTGTCATTTGGAGACATTGTTGCTATGCCTATACTAACCGTGAGATAAGGTAATATTTTTGATGCTTTATGCTCTACATGTAGATTTTCTATTTTTTTTGTAAGCTCTGCAATCCATTGGTGTGTGTTTTCTTTGTTCTTTGAGAGAACAATGCCTGCAAACTCTTCCCCTCCGAGTCTAAAAACAAAATCATCTCCTCTTTGTATATGCTTTTTTATAGTATCAGCTACTTTTATAAGTGTTTCATCACCACGCATATGTCCATAGGTGTCATTATACGTTTTAAAATAGTCAATATCTAAAATGAAAAATGTAATAAAAAGATTTTGTCGTTGTGCCAAAGAAAAAAGTTTACTTGTCATATTTTCATAATATCTTCTGTTATAAAGTTTTGTAAGCTGGTCTGTAATGGATTGCTGCTGTAACTCCTTTGTTCTTTGTAACTCTTTTAAACGTGCAGTTTCAAGCTCTTTTTGGGCCTTATCTAAAAGTGCCTCATAAATGTACATACAAGCTGTTAAAATAGTAGAAGCAAGTACCAGTCGCATCCAATCAGTAAAAAGCCAGTCACCGGAGTCCCATATATTTATATTTTGATAAGAGAGTGTAAATAAAAAGGCATAGAAAAAAAGAGAGAAATAGAGACCTATTTTTTTCCCATTAGTAATTATGGCAAAAATGGGGACAAAAATAGTCCAAATTAAAGAAAAATGTATTGCTTGTGAAATATACGCAAATAAAATAAAAAATAGCACAACATTAAGTGTAGCAATACGGGTTGTTAAAAGGATATTTCTTGATTTTTTCATATAAATAAAAGCAAGAACTGCCACAACAGAAGAAATTAAGTCTATAGCCGCTGCATCGAAGTGACGCATAAAAAGATTGATAATAGAAAAAAGTGAAAATAAAACTACACTTGCAATAAGTGCAAACTGTATGACAATAAGTCTTCTGTTACAAAAGTCACTTCCCTCACCCTTTTTTAGTATTAATAATTCTAATATTTTATCCATGTGATAATTATATCACATTTTTGGATAAGCAGCTCTTGTTTGAATTCTACTGTCAACATAACCGACGCCAACAGTGAAATGATACAGCGACTGATAGAGATTATTTTTCAGGCCCAATACATTGGTATTCATTAAATCATCCAAAAAGCAGCCGATTCCTGTTCCGGATAAACCTAAAGAAGTGGCCTCTACATAAAGCTGTTGTCCAATCATCCCGCATTCCCAGTAAAGTTCTTTATATCTATGTGCATTGAAGGCAAGCAGTTCTTTTGAATATCTGCAGATCATGCCTAAAGAGAACGCACCATCACTTGCAATATCTTGATTACAGCTAATGATTTTAGAAGCGGCTGTAAAGTCAGCAAGTTCTAAAAGGTAAAGATTTTCAAATGCCGTTTCCTGCCAAAGAAATGTGCTATGAAACTCTTTTTTAAGACTATGTAAATCTTTTGAATTTCTTACATGTAAATAAAGTCCCTGTGCGTACTCTTCTACACGATGTACAAACAGAGCAAGATGGACAGCGTTTTCTTTGCCATCAAGTGAACAGTCAATAGATTTAAGCAGTGTATGAAACTGTTCTCTTGTGATGTTTGATTTTTCTTTTTCCATTACATGTATGCTTCTTCTGTTAAGTACAACTTCTTTGGATTCGCGGCTTGGCTCTCTTGTGACTTTGCATCTTTTGGCTTCTGGCTGTGGAATTTGCATGAGTGAAGTCGCTTTTTCGACTTCTGCTATAATTTCCCATGCATGCATTGAGGGGCTAAGTTTGTTTGCAATGCCTTCATAGTTCTGAGGAAGATTATCTAAAAGTGATGAGATATTTAGACTTGGTGAAGATTGTTCTTTTGATACAATCAGAAGCATATCAGGTTTTTCCTCTTCAAAAAATCTTTTTTGCTGATTAAGTCCGAGTAACCTTGCAATTTCTTCATCAGTAATATTATCAACTCTTGTGATATTCCAGCCTAGCATTTTTGCAGAAATAACAAGAGCCTGCCATGCATGACCCGCATCAAGTTGTACATACCGAAAGGCACGTTCTCCGTATTTCCATGCTTCACGCCAGGCAATACTTGAAAGACCTATTAAAAAACTCTCTTTTTCTAAGGTGTCAAAAAAATCAGTATCAAATTCTGCAAGAACTTCGAGTGCATGATTTTTTGGTGCATAATGGCTTATTGTACTTTTATTATTTTCCATCATTGACGGTAATATTAAATAGGCTTCTGTGGGATGCAGGTTTCCACTTGATGCATTACATCGAACAGCCCAGGAACTTCCAGCTGAATTTTTCCATGCGGCAATGCCTAAAGAGAACTGTAAAAGTTGTGAAATTGACTTTTGCACAAGCGGAGCAGAAGGTAAATCTTCATCTAAAAGTGAATAAGGTGCTGTAGGATTATGTAAACTCAAAGGAAGTTTTATGTTTTTTGCACCTTTGTAAATACGAAAAGGATCAGGCTGTGTTGCCCAATCCATATAGCCTAAAGATTTTGCATATCTTTTTTGCGAATGTTTTGTTGTTTCATGGTAACGAAATACTGTTTGGAGTTCTTTATTCATTTTAAGAGTGTAATATTTTTTACTTAAAAGTTTCTACATGTAAATAAATTAGTTTTAAGAAGTAGCTTTTTTTAATCAAATACTTGTTAAAAGATGTCTATGAAATTTTCTGATTTAAAACTAACAACACCTTATCTCTCTTTAGCCCCCTTATTTTATGATGAAGTAGAGCCGACCCCGCTTGCAAAGCCTTTTGTTATTGCAACATCGCAAGATGCTGCAAAACTTTTGGATATTGATGAAGATTTGGCACGAGATGAAACACTTGTAAAAATCATCAACGGCGAAAGAAAACTAGAGGGTTCACAAACCTTCGCGATGTGCTATGCAGGACATCAGTTTGGCTATTTTGTTCCGCGTTTGGGCGACGGCAGAGCAATTAATCTTGGTAAAGTAAATGGGCAGAATTTACAGCTAAAAGGTGCAGGACTGACGCTCTATTCTCGTCAGGGTGACGGAAGAGCGGTACTTCGTTCAAGTATTCGTGAATTTTTGATGTCTGAAGCTATGCATGGTTTGGGCATAGCAACATCACGTGCATTGGCACTTATCGGCAGTGATACGGATGTAGCCCGTGAGCGTTGGGAAAAAGGGGCTGTTGTTCTACGTCTCTCTCCTACTTGGGTGCGTTTTGGTACTTTTGAGTATTTTAATGCCAAGGGTGAGCATGAAAAGCTCCAACAGCTTGCCGATTATGTCATAGCAGAGTCTTTTCCCGACTTGAAAAATAAAGAAGGTATGTATCTAAAAATGTATGCAAAAGTAGTTTCAAATACTGCAAAAACAGTGGCAAAATGGCAGGCTTACGGATTTAATCATGGTGTTATGAATACCGATAATATGTCCATAGACGGCAGAACTATAGACTATGGTCCTTTTGCTTTTTTGGATGATTATGATGCAAACTATATATGCAACCACACAGATGTAGAGGGACGCTACAGCTTTAAAAATCAACCAGGCATTGCACATTGGAATCTGACACAGCTTGCCCGTGCACTCTCACCTATAATTAACTATGATTCGGCTTTACTAGTGCTTGATGAAATGTTTGGCAGTGTATATGAAAGAGAATATACGCAGTTAATGTATGAGAGAATGGGATTACACGAAAGAGATGAAAAAGATTTAGAGTTGCTTAAATGGATGCTTGGTACTTTAGAGAGTTCTGTTATTGATTACAATTTGTTTTTTAGAAAACTCTCCGTTTATAAGGGTGAACAAAGCCAAATTTTAGATATTGCCATTTACACAAAAGATTTACAAGAGTGGCTGGATGCGTATGATACAAGACTTAGTAAAGAAATGCTTACATGTAAAGAGAGAAAAGAAAGAATGTTCCGTGTAAATCCAAAATATATACTTAAAAATCACATCTTACAAGAGGCAATTCAAAAGGCACAAAAACATGATTTTTCAATGGTAGAAGATTTACTTACAGTTGCACTTGCTCCCTTTGATGAGCATAAAGAGCTGGAGTATCTCGCAAAGCCTACACCGCAGAGTGCAAAAAATATAAAACTGAGCTGTTCGTCTTAATACCAATCCTAATTAGAAAGATAAGGCAAAATTCTCACCGCGGCAAAGATAACCGCTAAAAATAGAACAGATGAAATAAATACCAATGCGGTCACTGTTTTTGGTATGCAGTCATAAAGCGATGAAAGATTGACATTGGCAACAGCAAGTGGCATAAGCAGTTCTATAAAAATCACCCCTTTTATCATAGGCTCAAGTTCAATATTTCGTAAAACAAAAAAGGCAATAAGAGGCAGTAAAATAAATTTGAGAGACATTACCCAGCCGATGAGCCTTTTATTGATTTGATTGATTCTGATGTCATACAAATAAATACCAAATAAAAAAAGCTGCATAGTCATAGACGCATAGGCACCCATCATTAGCATATTCATAACTTCCGGCGGTGCCTTGTAATGATTGACACTTAATATAATGGCAATAAGAGCTGCCCAGAGTATTGGTAGTTTTAAAATATTTTTGAGTGATGTTTTGGCATCAAAATTTCCGCGGGAATAGAAATAGACCCCTATGGTATACACAACAAATACATTGACAAGATTAACAACTGTGGTATAAGGTATGGAGGCTTCTCCGAATATGGCTATGTTTAAAGGGATGCCGAGATTTCCTGTATTGCCTATGACTGCGGCAACCATGGCAATAGAGTACTCTTTTTTTTGCGAGAAAAGTTTGGCGGCAAAGAGCCATGAAAGCAGGAGCACAAAGATTACAATAATAAAATAAATGACAGGGGCATAAAGCAAAGTAATGTCAACAGGATGGAGTAATAAGCCCCAAAAGGTTAGAAAAACCTGCAAAAAGTAAACATTTAAAAGGGTGATAGTCTTCTCATCAATTTTGTCTTTAAAACTTTTTTTAGACAAATATCCCATAAGAATAAAAATATAAATGCTGAGAATTGAAAAAATTATTGAACTCATAAAAGAATTATACTGTATAATTTTGTTATGAATACAATAGAAAATATACAACAATCAATAAAAGAAAATTTGGCTGTAATGCTTTACTTTTCAGCCCCTACATGTAATGTTTGTCATGCCCTTAAACCAAAGCTGCTTGAGGCTATTAATACAAATTTTAAAACTTTTGAAATAGTCAGTATTGATGTGTCACAAGAACAAGAACTCGCGGCACATTTTAATGTTTTTGCGATTCCCACTGTTTTAATCTTTTTAGACGGCAGAGAGTTTATACGAAAATCCCGTCATATGAGTGTGGATGAACTCATTCGTGAAATCAAACGTCCTTATGATATTATGACTTCATAAAAGCAATAAGCGAAGCAGTAACAGCTACATTAAGTGACTCAACGCCTCTGTTCATAGCAATAGCTATGGAATCATTACAAAGTTTGGCAACTTCCGGGCTTACACCTTCATTCTCATTTCCCAGTACATAAATGGTTTTTTTTGCTTCTTTTACATTGTAAAGCGTATGTTTTGCATGGGAAGAGAGAGCATATATACTTGCATCCTGCATTTGACTGAGTGCATCTTCTAGCTTATCGCAAAAATATATAGGCAATTTAAAGAGTGTTCCGGCACTTGCTTTAACGACAAGCGGTGAGATTTTTGCCGAATTCTTTTTAGGCAGTATAATCCCGTCAACATTTCCCGCAGCACAAGAACGTATAATCATACCGAGGTTTTGCGGGTTTTGTATGCCATCAAGTGCGATGAGTCTGTAACTTTCAAGTCTCTTTAGTGAATCTACATGTAAATAACTTTTGGCAAGAATATCAATAGCTACACCCTGGTCCTGTTTGGCATTTTTACTGATGCGTGAAAGTGCTGCTTTGTCATGTTCTATTATTTCTATACCTCTTTTCTTTGCTAAAAGAAGAATGTTTTTTATTGCTCCATCGGGCTTGTTTGAGTTTGCCATATGCAGTTTATGTATCTCTATATTTTCATCTTGGAGTATTTCTACAACAACATTTCTGCCGTATAAGGTAATGATTTTTTCAAAAAATGTTTTTTTTTCTTTGTATGCCTGTGAATCTTTCATAATATCTTTGTCCTATTCTATAATATTGTAAACAATTTCTCTTTTGAGTTTTTGCTCTTTTATCTCATGAATCTGCAAGTTCTCTATCTCTAAATGCATAAAGTCGTCTAAACTGTTAATCTGAGCCTTTGCAATTTCACGAAGAACTATTCCTCTGTAAGCTTTTGCCCAATGAGAAACCGTTTTGCCGTTTTTTAAAAATTTTAATGTAGTATACGGTTTGGAAGGCTTATAAAATTTATCATAATAACCCGCACGTAAATCCAAAACATCATTCCCTGAGAGATACAAATCAATTTGATAAGAAAAACGCTCTTTGTAAAACTTGTCCGGAGCGATTTCACCTATGGAATTTCCTTGTTTTACTTTATAGTTTGCTATGGTGTCACCGCCAAGGATTGGACCGTAAAGATTGGAAAATATAAGTGTGTTTTCTTTTAAAAAGCTTTGAGCATCTGATGATAAAGTGCTATATTGTAAATACTCATAAGCAACACCGCTATATCGCTCGATTGCTGCCATTAAAGAAGAATTGTATATATCATTGATGTAGGGTTCGCATTCGCTGAATTTTTTATATCCGAAGAGTGTTTTTATCTTCTCTTCATTATCACTGAGTACTATACCATTATAGGCATCTAAAATCTCGTTTCTGGCATCAATCGCACCGAAGAGTTCTTTTTTCTTTTCATCCCCGCCGCTATTTTTTCCTTCAGATGGGGAAAAAAGTATTTTTAACATATTTAAACCTTTAATATTTATAAAAACTTATCCTGATATAATTGAGTGATATTATACAGAGGGTTTATAAATGAAACTGATACTTATACTTTATATTGCATTTTTTTCCGTTGTTATTCAGGCACAGATGCTAGTTGGCACGGTCACTAAATATGATGGTCGTATTAAAATACTGCATGAGGGAACTATAAAAAAGAATTTAATTCATAAACAACAAAAAATAGTAGCAGGTGATTTGTTGCTCTCGTCAAAAAAATCTTATGCTGTGATTACACTTGTAGATAAATCGCAAATCGTTATGGATGCAAATTCGGTTTTACATTTTGCTTCATTGAACAGCTTAAATCAAAAAAAAGGAAAAATTTTTTATAAAATAACGCCAAGAAAGGCAAAAAATTTTTTAAAAATAAAAACTGCATTTGCTATTATTGGAATAAAGGGAACTACTTTTGTTGTGAATGCAGGTAAAAAATCAGCTGTTACACTTAAAGAGGGTTTAATTCGTATCAATAGTATCAAAAAAGAGTTTGAACTGTACCGTTTACAAGAAAAAGCAGAATTTCACAATTATGTTTCTAAGCAAAATGCAGCATTTGAAAAGTTTAAAGCACTTAAAACCCCTGTAAAACCATTACAAACAAAAGCGTTTGATTTAAAAGCAGGAAATTCAATTGTTTTTGATAAGAACAAGGTAGATGAAACATCCATTGGAAAAGAAGAAAGATTAAATATAAAATATTTTGAAAAACTTTTGTATAAATAATATGAAAAATATTTGGCTTTATGGGCTTGCCTATTTTTTTGTTATTAGTCTTATTTCTTTTTTATATATAGATAAGAGTGAGCCGTGGACAAGCTTTTCTTCCCGTTTTAATGACGTTAATTTTAAATTGCAGAAGAAAAAACCGAGTCCCAACATTGTATTTGTGGCAATTGATGAACAAAGTGTCAATAAATTTGGAAGATGGCCATGGAATCGTACTATTTTGGCTAAAGGAATCCAGAAATTACAACAAGCTGATGTTGTTTTGCTCGATATGATTTTTTCAGAAAAAACACAAGCTGCAAAAGATGAAGCTTTGGCAAATGCTATTTCTGGGTTGCATAACAGTGTATGCGGATTCTTCTTACGTAACAATTCAACACAGCAATTAAGTGATGCCTTATTAGATGTTATTTCCGACTCGGCACTTGATTATTTACATTCAGAAGTATTAACATATAACAGCCCTGCTTTTTTAGCATCAAAATATGCAGAACTCAATACACTTCTTATTTCCAATGCCTGTACACTCTCTGGAACATTCAGTACTGTTATGCATAGTGATTATCTTATTCGTTCTTACCCTGTTGCACTCTATTTTAATGATTTACTTTATCCCTCTCTTGCAGTTCAAGGATTACGATTAAAACTAAACAGCGATGTAAAAAGAGCCGGTGCCAATAGTGTAATTCTGGGTGGGAAAAAAATTATAATGAATCCAGAGGGTTTTGTACGTTTGAATTTTTATAAAAAAGAAGATTATAATATAGTTTCTTTTTTAGACCTTATTGAAAATAAAATCCCTCCAGAGTATTTTGCTGGTAAAATGGTTATTTTAGGTATTACCGAAGTCGGTGCTGGTGATATTGTTAGTACACCTATAGGCTCTATACCAGGTCCTTTGCTTCATTATACTTTTTTATCAAACTTTTTACAAAACAAGTTAATTATTGATAAGCCGAATTGGACACTTTTTCTTATTATATTTTTACCTTTTCTCTCTTTAGTACTCGTCTTAAAATGTAAAAAAAATGCTTTAAGAATAGCTTCTAACATAAGCCTGTATTTTCTCGCTTATATTATTGTGAAATATCTTTTTATATCTAAAATGCTTTATATTGATTTGTTTTTTCCGCTTTTATCTATGATGCTTGCGGCTGTAAGCTTTGAATTGATTGCATTTTCTTTGCAGCAAAAAAATGAAAAATTTGTAAAAAATGCTTTTTCAAGTTATCTTTCTGCAGATTTATTACAACAGTTGATTGAAAATCCACAATTACTTTCACTCGGAGGAGAAAAGAAGCAGGTGAGTGTACTTTTTAGTGATATTAGAAGTTTTACTACTCTTTGTGAAACTATGTCTGCTGAAAAACTTGTTTTGGTACTTAATGAATATTTTACGCCGATGACAAATGTTATTTTAAAAAATGAAGGCATGGTAGATAAATATATAGGAGATGCAATTATGGCATTTTATAATGCTCCTCTTAATATACCAAATCATGCTGATAAAGCCTGTCAATCTGCTTTGGAAATGAGAATAGCTTTAAGCGAGTTAAACAAAGACTTTGCATCTAAAAATTTGCAGGCGATTCAAATTGGTATAGGCATTAACACTGATGAGGTTGTTGTGGGCAATATGGGCTCACAGGTACGTTTTAATTATACGATTATCGGTGATGGGGTAAATCTTGCTTCACGCGTTGAGAGTTTGACAAAGTATTATGGTGTCGGCATTATAATAACAGAGTTCACAGTAGCAACACTTCAAGAAGATTTTTTATATAGAAAAATTGAAAAGGTGAGCGTCAAAGGAAAAAAAGAGCCTGTACTTCTTTATGAATTAATGCAAGACAATCCACAAAACAGAGAACTTAAAGAAGTATA
Organism: Sulfurimonas sp.; assembly: GCA_027013185.1. Lineage (GTDB taxonomy): Bacteria > Campylobacterota > Campylobacteria > Campylobacterales > Sulfurimonadaceae > Sulfurimonas. The sequence goes on along the minus strand of JALUXS010000033.1, from coordinate 2,550 downwards.
TGAGCGTGCTTTGTCTTATTATATAAAAGGTGATAGTGCTGCAGCAAAAAAAATGTTTGACTTTACAGCACAAAATTATAATGATACACTTAGCAGGTATTTTATAAATAATATTAATAAAGGAAAATTCTATGGTATTAATATTATGCAAGAAAAATAGGGGAATATAATGCAAACACCGACCAGTAGATTAGATGCAAATCATACGTTGAAATTACTATTTGAGTATTTAACAAAAATAGCATCTCTGAAGAGCTTTGATGCAATTATTTATGAACTTGCAAATATGGGAAGAGCACTTGCTTCTGCTGAGAGATGCAGTGTTTGGGTTGTAAGCGATGATAAAAAATTTCTTCAAACAAAGGTGGCACATGGTATTGATGCTATATCTATACCTATAAATTCAGGTATTGTCGGGGATGCTGTTTGTAGAGGAAAAAATATTATTTTAGATGATGTATATTCAAGTGAGAAGTTTAATCAAAATATTGATAAAGAAAAAGGCTATACAACAAAAAGCATGATGGTAATTCCTATGTATGATAATAAAAGTAATGAAATTATCGGTGCTTTTCAGGTTATGAATTCTACAAGTACCAATGGTATATTTGATACGCATGATTTAGAATATTTAAGTTTGGCAAGTACCTATGCTGCTGAAACAATTATATCTGCAAAACTTTCCTCAGAGATTGAAAATACACAAAAAGAAGTTGTTTTTACAATGGGGGCAATAGGAGAGAGTAGAAGTAAAGAAACGGGTAATCATGTAAAAAGAGTAGCGGAATATTCAAAGCTTTTGGCGTTGGCATATGGACTAGATGAAAAAGAGGCAGAACTTTTAAAGCAGGCAAGTCCCATGCACGATATTGGAAAAATAGCCATTGCAGACAGTATTTTAAATAAGCCCGGAAGATTTACAATGCAAGAGAGAAACATAATGAATAGGCATGCGCAACTGGGCTATTCTATGTTACAAAGTTCTACCCGTCCGTTACTGCGAGCCGCCGCCATTGTCGCTTATGAACATCATGAAAAATGGGATGGAAGTGGATATCCTCGAGGGCTTAAAGAACAAGATATCCATATATATGGACGTATTACGGCCATTGCTGATGTGTTTGATGCTCTTGGTTCGGAGCGAGTTTATAAAAAAGCATGGGCTGATGAAAAAATATTTACCTTATTTAAGCAAGAGCGAGCAAAACACTTCGACCCTGATTTAATCGATATCTTTTTTAATAATATAGAAAAAATATGTGCAATTAGAGAAAAATTTAAAGATAGTTATAAAGAAGAAGCTCAAAAAAGAGAAACGGGGCATAAAATTAAAATATTAGGAGCATATGGAACAAAAGCCAAAGGTTTCGGTACAAGCTCCTTTTTATTGAGCAATTCTACAGTGATTGACGCAGGTAATTTGTTAGATGCCTTGGCTGAAGATTCTTTACATGTAGAAAATATATATCTTACCCATTCTCATCTTGATCATATTAGTGATATAGCCTATATTATAGATAATTACTTTTCACTTAGAACAAAGACGCTCAATATTATAGGATTACCGCAAACAATTGAAGCAATTAAAAAAGATTTTCTTAATGATGTTATTTGGCCGGATTTTTCAAAAATAAGATTACCGGATTCGGATGATATGGTTATTGCCTATCAAGAGCTCCAATTAGGTGAAGAGTATACCCTTGGAGAAAAGAAATCTTTGCAAACAATACAAACAGACCATACAGTGCCAAGTTGTGGATATATATATAAAGTAGATGAAAGTGCTGTGTTAATTACAGCCGATACCTACTCACTTGAAAATATTATACAAAGAGTTAACCATGATAAGCAAATAAAATCTTTAGTTGTAGAGTGTTCTTTTCCTTCTGAGATGCAAGAACTCGCCAAAGAGAGTAAACATTTAACAGCGAAATTACTCTTTGAGGATTTAAAAAAGTTACAAAGAGAAGATATTACTCTGTATATTAATCATATTAAACCGCAGTTCCTTGAAAAAATAATTATAGAAATCGAGGAATTTAGGGGTGATTTTAAGCCAATTATATTAAAAGATGGAGATTTTGTATATTTTTAATAAAAAGCCTTGACATTGAAATTGTTTTGCACTATAATTCTGGCTCAAATTCGATGCCGACATAGCTCAGTTGGCTAGAGCAGCTGATTTGTAATCAGCAGGCCCGGGGTTCAAATCCTCGTGTCGGCACCATTGAATTTTGAATATTAGAAACAGTGTTAGACCAGAAAAACATTTTAAGAATGTAAGCGTGGTGGGATAGTCAAGTGGCCAACGACGGCAGACTGTAAATCTGCTCCCTATGGGTTCAGAGGTTCGACTCCTCTTCCCACCACCATCAACTCACATGCGGGTGTAACTCAGTGGCTAGAGTTCCTGCCTTCCAAGCAGGCTGTCGAGGGTTCGAATCCCTTCACCCGCTCCATATGAGATTCTGGAAGCTGAAGTATAATTTCTATCTTACTTCATACAACCTATATATTTTTGAAAATAAATTTATATAGCAATCTAATCAC
>JALUXS010000032.1 GCA_027013185.1 Sulfurimonas sp. | reverse complement strand
AAAAAAATCGGTGTAGTAAATACCCTTATAAAGGAAAATGGTAAACTCATTGGTTACAATACAGATGCAGACGGCTTCATGTATGCAATTAGTGAGTTTAAAAACATTAAAAATATTTTGATCCTTGGTGCAGGCGGAACAGCAAAAGCACTCTGTCAAAAATTTATAGAAGAAAATTTACAAGTAAGCATACTCAATAGAAGTAAAAATAGACTCGAATATTTTAATTCCCTTACATGTAAATGCTACACATGGGAGAATTTTGACATTGCAAGGTATGATTTGGTAGTCAATACTACAAGTGCAGGGCTCAAAGATGAAAATCTACCGGCACCAAAAAAAATCATAGAAGACATCTTAAACAATACACGCTATGTTGCCGATGCAATATATGGAAAATTGACTCCCTTTTTACAACTTGCTAAAGAAAAAAAGCTTACATGTAAAGATGGTTCTGACATGTTATTAGGACAAGGAGTTTTAGCCAACGAACTTTTTTGCAATTTTACATGTAAAAAAGAAGATATAAAAAGAGAGATGCAAAAAAGCTTTCATCTCTAAATTTTATCTTGAAAAGCTCACACCTATTGCAAATTTAGTAATATAATGATTATAATCGATTAAGGATTCCATATATCCACTAAAAACTTTTGCATATAAATATGTACTTTTATAAACAGGATAAGAGTATGTTCCTTCTACCGCACCTTTGCGACTGTCAATATTACCTCGTAACATCAATGTAAACATATTTTTGTTATAAAAATAGGTAAATTTTACTTTTGTATATCCCATATACTTCATAATATCTGGATTATCCGTTAAATCAGAACTTCCCAAGTAAGGTGTCATCAGTGTCAAATCTGTAATAAGTGTTTTATGCTGTAAGCGAAGGGTTGTGTAAACGTAATTAATACTTTTTGACAGATTAAATCCGTTATAAGCAGGATTATTTTCAGTATTTGGCTGTCCGTTTGATTTATGTGCTATTGCAAATTTCAAAGAACGCATTTGCAGACAAGACTTTTTATCACTGATTGGGAAAATCACAAATGCTTCAGGATTGTATAAACTTTCTCGAAAAGGAGCAGATTGTGTATAAATTTGCCAAAAAGCATGCTGTGTATAGGAGAGATAATATTTTTCATTTAAACCAAAAAGATTATTTGCTACTTTTAATTTTAAACTTACTTGAATTTCAGCTTCTTTATTTTTAAAATCTTCTCCTGCTGTATGTGAATGATATGTTCTGTTTGCAATACTAAATGGTAGAAGATAATTTGTTCTATAAGGTTGCAACCCAAATTCGGAATTTATCCATTTTTGCATACTCTTTTTTGATGTATCGCTTGCAATATTTTTTGTCTCTATTTTACTCTTTGTTGCATCTGCTGTATTTGGCATAGTATCTAATGCGAACGCATATGTTGACAATATTATCAGTATAATATAAAATTTCATCTAAACCCTTACTCTATCTTCTAAAGCTCTCGTTAATGAAAGCAAATCTATATTTTCCAAACTCACACCCGTTGGAACACCTTGTGCTATTTTAGAAAAATTCAAATCATATATGCCAAGTTTATCCTCTATATAAAGAATAACTGCATCATTAGATATAGAAGGCGTTAAAGCAAATAAAACTTCACTTACCCCATTTTGGACTATATCTTCAAGATGTGCTATGCAAAATTCATCTAAAGTGTCTAAAACAAAATACTTTCCGTCAAAAAGACCATTTTCTTCTAAAAGTAAGATATCTTTTGCATTTTCAACAATACATAAAAGAGAAGCATCTCTTGTTTCATCACAACAAATATAGCAAAGTTCATCTTCACTCATTCCGCCGCACTCTTGACATTTTTTTAAGCTACCAAGAGCGTCTTCTATAGCATGTGCAATTTTCATACCACAAAAAGTATCATTCATAATCATATGATAAGCAAGCCGTGTTGCTGATTTTTTTCCAATGCTCGGCAATTCACCAAGCGCTTCTACTAATCTATTAAATTTATCTAATGAACGATTCATTTTTGTACTTCTTTATTATTTGGAATTAACAACCAAAGTTTTAACGGTGCTTTTAACTTTCCGGCAATTTTAAGGGCTTTACTTCCACTGCCTAAAAATAAATCTGCTCGTAATGGTCCTTTAATTGCTCCACCTGTATCTTGTGCAAAAACGATTGTATTAAATTTTTTATTTCCTAATTTGGATGATAAGTATAGCATATTTCCCAATGGAATATATTTTTTATCAACTGCAATAGAAGATTTTACACGAAGTTGTAACCCTAAAGCACCTGTTGCACTTTGATTGTGTTTTGAGAAAAAAATCATAGATTTATTATAATTTAAAACTTCATCAACTCTGGATGGATGTTTGATAAGCCATGCTTTAATACTTTGCAAAGAAATATTTTGTGGAAGTATTTCCCCTTTTTTGAGTAAATATTTACCAATAGATGCATATTTATACCCATTTTGATTATCATACCCTATATACATAGTAGAATTATCATCCAAAATCACTTTTCCTGAACCTTGTACTTCTAAGAAAAATCTCTCTATTTTAGAATCACAATAACACAGTACAGAAGCATTTAAATCATGGAATTGTGACTCTTTACGGCTAAAATAAGGAACAAGTTTATTATTTTGTATTTTTCCACGTAATCTATAATGTTTTAGCTCAGGATAAATAGAACTTAAATCCACCACAACTAAATCTTTAGGTGTCGCATAAATTGGGTACTTATACTTGGCACTCTCTTTTAAAGAGGCATGTAGTTGTGGTTCATAATATCCCGTTAGTAAGCCTTCGTCTTTATTATTTTTATCTACTATACTATAAGGTGTGAAATTTTGCAGTAAAAATAATTTTGCATTATTTACATGTAAAGATTTTTCACATAAATTCTTATATATTTTTTGACTTTTTTTACAATTATTTTGAAAATTTTGTAAAATTGCATCATAATTTAAGGTTTTAAACCCAGGTAATTGTGAAAATGATTTTTTAACAATATAGAGATTTCCCAATTTTTCAGGCCTCTGAGCTTGATGAAAGACAAAATCGCAACCCGAGAATAGCGTCATAAAAAGTAAAAAAAGAGTAATTTGTTTCATAAACGCCATTATAACATCTAATTATTTTTTTTTAAACTACAAAATGGGTATAATTTCAAAAAAATATTCAGATAGGATTATATTATAATGGAACAACTAAGCTATTATGAAATTTTAGAAGTCTCACAAAATGCAGACAAGACAACAATTAAAAAAGCCTACAGACAAATGGCAAAGAAATATCATCCTGATAAAAACGCCGGTGATAAAGAAGCTGAACATAAATTTAAACTTGTAAATGAAGCGTACCAGTGTTTAAGTGATGAGCAACAACGAAGTATTTATGACAAATATGGAAAAGAAGGATTGCAAGGCATGGGTGGCGGTTCTCGTTCATCTTCAAACTTTGATGATTTGGGTTCCATGTTTGAAGAGATGTTTAACGGTTTTGGCGGAGGACGCGGTAGACGACAAAATCCGGCAGATATGGATAAATATCCACTTGATATGAATGTTGATATGTATATTGATTTTAATGAAGCAATATTTGGATGTGAAAAAGAGATAGAATTCACATATAAAAAAGCCTGCGAAGCCTGTAAAGGAACGGGTGCAAAAAATGGTAAACTTTCTACATGTACACAATGTAAAGGACAAGGTCAAATATATATAAAACAAGGCTTTATGACCTTTTCTCAAACATGTCCAGTATGTAATGGAACAGGAAGTGCAGCAACAGATAAATGTAAAAAGTGCCATGGTAAAGGCTATGAAGATGTCAAAGAAAAAATTACAATCTCTGTGCCAAAAGGCATTGACAGTGGAAATCGTTTACGTGTTTCAGGCAAAGGAAACATAGGCAAGAAAGGACATCGTGGCGATTTATATGTAACCTTTGAAGTAAAACAAGACAAACACTTTATACGAGATGATAATGATGTTTATATTGAAATACCTGTCTTTTTTACACAGGCAATAAAAGGAGACAGTTTAACAATCCCTTCTCTTACGGGAGAACTTCAACTGCAACTTGATATAGGAACAAAAGACAAACAGCGTTATACCTTTAGAGGTGAGGGAATTGAAGATGTGCATGGACACGGAAAAGGAAATTTAATTGCTGTAATTAATATTCAATATCCTAAAAAACTCAATGAGGAACAAATTGGATTATTGAATCAAATTCAAGACTCATTTGGTGTAGAATCAAAACCACATGAAGGTATTTTAGATTCAGTCATTGATAAAATGAAAAATTGGTTTAAATAAGACTGTGAATAAACCACACCTAAAAAATCAACTTTCTTCTCTGGCACTTTCCATGTTTAGAAAGGATTTTTTTGGTATTTATCATGGTTCGCTTTCTGCAAAAACAGATACAAGCCGTTTTATCATCAATACAAAAGAGGCTGTATTTGATGACATTGACGATAATAGCCTTATTGAGCTCTATTTTAAAAAAGATTACAGGTGGAAACAAGCCAGTATAGATGCAAAAATTCATCAAAGCATTTACTCCAGTATTTCAGAGGCAAAATTTATCTGTTTTAGTATGCCCCAGTTTACCACTGCTTATTCTCTTGATCACAATATTATTACACCTCAAGATTACTTTGGTTATATAGAACTTGGTTCTATTGAAATAATAGACCCAAAACAGTTTGAAGACTGGTATGACAGAGCTCAAAGTGAAATTGTGCTCTATTTTCAAACAAAAAAAACGAATATAATGGTTATTCGAGGCTATGGAGTGTATGCATTCAGCAGAGATATGCATGAGATGGCAAAAAAACTTGCCATTTTAGAAAAAAGTTGTCGTCTGCTCATGCTCAATAATTCTACAACTTCATGTAATTTTGATTAAACTGTTTCCAAGCATTTAATAGCGTCAAAAGCAACATCCATCATTGTATCAATCTCTTTTTCTGTAATAACATAAGGTGGCATAAAATAAATAATAGGACCAAGTGGACGTAATAAAACACCATGTTTTAACCCATATTCATATACTTTAAGCCCTATTCTCTCTTGAGCGTCATATCCTTGCAGTTCTACTACACAAATCATACCTGTTTGTCTAATTTCTCCGACATTTGAGAGTTCTTTAAATTTTTGTAATTTTTTTGCCATATACTTAGCTAGTATTCTATTTGCTTCAATAATATTTTCATTTTCAAAAATATCAAGAGTGGCATTTGCTGCAGCACAGGCTAAAGCATTTCCTGTATAAGAGTGAGAATGTAAAAAAGCTTTATGTTCATTATAGTCACAATAAAACTTGGCATATATCTCATTTGATGTCAGTACAACGGAAAGTGGCAGATAACCACCTGTCAATCCCTTGGAAAGTACTAGAAAATCCGGTGAAATACCAGCTTTTTCACAAGCAAATAACTCACCTGTTCTACCAAAACCCACCATAACTTCATCTGCTATGAGATGAATATTATATCGTGTACATATTTCACGAACCAAAACTAAATATTTTGGATGGTACATATGCATATAACCAGCACCTTGTATAAGTGGTTCTAAGATTAAAGCACTTATTTCATCAGCTCTCTTTGCACATAATGCTTCAAACTTTTTAGCTGCTTCTACAGCCGCTTCTTCACTCATATCTTTAGGTACTTGTGTTTGAATTGTTTGAATTAAAAGCGGTTCGTATGTTTCTTTATAAAGCTCAACATCACCAACACTTAAAGCACCTATAGTCTCTCCATGATAAGAATTACTCAAGGAAACAAAAAGAGATTTTTTCCGGCCATCATTCAAATGAGCATGATAGCTCATCTTTAATGCAACTTCCACCGCAGAGGAGCCGTTATCTGAATAAAAACATCTGTCCAAGTTAGTCGGTGTTAGTTTTACTAAGCGTTCTGAAAGGCGTACCACCTGTTCATGTGTAAAACCAGCAAGTATAACATGTTCTAAAGTATCAAGCTGTTCTTTGATTTTTGAATTTATATATTCGTTTGTATGTCCAAACATATTTACCCACCAAGAACTAATTGCATCAATGTATCTATTGCCTTCAAAATCTTCCAAATATACACCATGTGCTTTTTTAATTCCAATAAGCGGCAACGTTTCGTGATCTTTCATCTGCGTACAAGGATGCCAAAGGACATTCAGGTCTCTATTTTTAAGTTCTTCATTTTTCATAAGCAAATTATACCAATGCAAGCTTTCTTTATCAAGGTTAAAGGCGAATTTACATAAAATACTAAACAATAAGTGCCAGAAACTAGCACTGAATTACAAACAAGGTTTTTTATATATGATTACATGGATGCAAAGACATAAAAAATGGCTTATTATAACTATATGGATTTCTACTATTGCGTTTATTGGAGCAGGTTTTGTCGGTTGGGGACAATATAGCTATGGGAATAAAGCCGGAGCTGCAGCCAAAGTCGGAGATGTTGAAATAAGCCAAGGAGAACTTCAAAAAGCCTATTCTCGCTTATATACTCAATATAATAAAATCTTCCATGGTAATTTCGATGAAGAAAAAGCAAAAAAGTTTGGCCTTAACAAACAGGCGATGCAACAATTAATACAACAAGCCCTTCTTATCAATCTTGCCCATTCATATAATATCATCATCAGTGATAAAGAGATAATCCAAACGCTTAGAAAGCAAAAAGCATTTTATAAAGATGGAGAATTTAACAAAGAAACTTATAAACTTGTTCTTTCTCAAAACAGACTTACTATAAAAGAGTATGAAAAAGAGCTAAGAAGAGAGCTTCTTATACAAAAAACTTTAAAATTTTTACCACTAAAAACATCGAAAAATGAAGACAATATTTTAACTACAGTATTCAATATTGCAGATAAGCTCAATTATAAAGTTTTAACACTTAATGATATAAAAGTTAAACTTAATGAAAAAGAGTTGGAAAAATTTTGGCAAAGTAAAAAAAATAACTTTATGAGTGATGTTGTATATGAAGTAAAATATATAAAAGTAGCATCAAAGCAAAGTAATTTCACTAATGAAGATATTGCGAAATATTATAAAGAAAACAGAACTCATTTTAAAGGTCAAGATGGAAAAATTCTTTCTTTTGATGCAGCAAAAGATAAAGTCATTAATGAACTCAGTGCAAAAGCAACAAAAGATAGAGCATTACGTACATATATAGCATTTAAGAAAAATAAACTTGCAAACAATATAGTTGTAAAAAACACTAACATTTCAAAATCAAACAATCCATTTACGACAGAAGCATTAGAAAAGATTTCAAAACTTTCTCTCATAAAACCTTATTCAAAACCAATTAACATCAACAAAGACTACTATGTTTTTGAATTACTAAAAATTCATCCTTCAAAGCCAAAATCTTTTCAGGAAGTAAGAGCCGCTGTTTTACCTCTGTATGAAACACAATTAAAAAAAGCAAAACTATTAAAACTTGCAAATGATTCTGTAAAAACTTTTATAGGTAAAACAAGTGACTTTGTAACAATTACTTCCGTAGATAAGCTCCCTACTCTGAGCAAGCAAGAAGCAGCTGAATTTTTACAAAAACTGTTAGTGAGTGATAAGAAAAAATCATTTATTGCTCTCAATAACGGAAAAATTGTTTTATACAACATTTTGGAACAGAAACTGCTTACAAATACGAATAACAATGTTAGCGATACCATCGCAAAGATTAAAAGTGCTATGTTTAATGAAGGGCTCATAAAAACGCTTCAAAACAAGTACAAAACTGAGATATTTATCAAAGGACTCTAAATTGAACAAAACTGTTTTAGCCATAGATATTGGCTCTACGAAAATTTGTGCAATCATAGCAGAAATAGATAATAACAATAGTATTTCAATCACCGGTGCAGGAACAACGAAAGCACAAGGATTAAAAAAGGGAAGTATAACAAATATAGAACTTGCCTCACGTAGCATTAAAACAGCAGTTGAAGATGCCAAAAGAGTCTCTGGCAGTACCATAAATACAGCGATTGTTTCTATATCTGGTGCTTATACAAAAAGTCTTAATTCCAACGGCATTGTAAATATTCAGTCAAAAGAAATTTCTCTTGAAGAGATTAAGCGTGTTATGCATACTTCTTTATACAATGCAAATATTCCAAATGAGTATGAAGTACTCCATGCTCTGCCTTTTAATTTTAAAGTAGATGATCAAGATTACATAGAAGACCCTCTTGGTATGAATGCTTCAAGACTTGAAGTTGAAACACATATTATCACTACACAAAAATCAAATCTTAACAACCTGAAAAAGGCTGTAAGAGGTGCCGGTGTTGAAGTAGAAAATGTTGTACTTAACAGCTATGCTTCAGCAATGGCTACTCTTAATGAAGATGAAAGAGAACTTGGTGCTGCCGTTATCGATATGGGAGGAAATACAAGTAATATTGCCATTCATTCAGGGAATTCAATACGTTACAATGAATTTCTCGGTGTTGGTTCAAACCATGTTACAAGTGATCTTTCAATGGCACTACATACACCCCTAAATGTTGCAGATAAAGTAAAACTCACTTATGGTTCATTACTGACACCAAGTAATGAACTTATAGAACTTCCTATTATAGGTGATGAAAATTCAACTCATGAAGTTTCACTTGAAGTAGTTCATAATGTCATATTTGCAAGAGTTGAAGAAACATTAATGATACTTGCACAATTTATAGAAAACAGTGGATTAAAAGATCAAATTGGAGCAGGAATTGTTTTAACAGGCGGTTTTTCAAAAATGGATGGTATTCGCGATCTTGCCATTGCAACTTTTGGATCTGTGCCTGTACGTTTGGCAAAACCTATAGAGATGAATGGCTTATTTGATTCATTAAGAGGTCCTGAATATGCAAGTGCTGTTGGTTTAATTATCTACTCAGCGTATCCTTATACACCATACGAAATAGATGTCAATAAAAGAGTAAGACATACAAATGAAGCACCTACATCACAAAACAGCATTGATTTTTCTCATGAACCGGTTATTCCAATCGCTCCTTCTGAAGAACAAACAGTTAGTGATAAGGATAAAATGGTAAGCTTAGAAGCAGTAAAAGAAAAAAAGAGTGATGAAGCGGGAAGTTTAAGTAAATTTTGGAACTGGGCTACCCAGTTATTTTAAAGGAGTGAGAGAATGGAACCATTTGTAATAGAAGAAGCACATAGCCCTAGTGGAGCAAGGATTATAGCTGTTGGTGTTGGCGGCGGCGGCGGTAATATGATTGGACATATGATTAATGAGGGTGTAACAGGTATTGAAATGATGCTTATCAATACAGATGCACAAGTTTTAAATGAAACAAATGCCGCTTCAAAGATTCAAATCGGTGCAAAGCTAACAAAAGGTTTGGGGGCAGGCATGAAACCAAACATTGGAAAAGATTCTGCACTGGAAAATTATGATGAAATCAGATCAGCACTTGAAGGTGCTGACATCGTTTTCATCTCTGCTGGACTCGGTGGAGGAACAGGTACAGGAGCTGCTCCTGTTGTTGCACAAATTGCGAAAGAAATAGGTGCTTTGACCATTTCTATAGTAACAAAACCTTTTATGTTTGAAGGAAAAAAACGCCTTAAATTAGCAGAAACTGGTTTAGAAGAACTCAAAAAAGAGAGTGATTCCATTGTTGTTATTCCTAATGATAAACTTTTGTCAATTATAGACAGAAGATTAGGACTTAAAGAGAGTTTTAAAATAGTAGATGGCGTGTTAGCCCAAGCTGTTAGTGGAACATCAGGTGTTATCCTTTCAAGCGGAGACAATGATATAAACCTTGACTTTGCCGATTTACAAACAGTTATGAGTCATAAAGGTATGGCACTTATGGGTGTTGGCGAACATGAAGGTGAAAATGCAGCCTATGAAGCCATAAAAGCTGCAATTGAATCTCCATTACTTGACAATATGTCTATTAATGGTGCTATGGGTGTTTTAGTCCATTTTAGTATGCATCCTGATTTTCCAATGATGGAACTTGCTGAAGCTATGGAAGTAGTACATGAAAGTGCACATGATGATGCAGAAGTTATTTGGGGAACATCAACTGATGAAAACATAGCAGAAAACTACATTAAAATAACAATTGTTGCAACAGGTTTTGAAAAAGATTTAAGTAACAACGAAGATTTTGTCAGTGAAACACCTGCTCCTGTTCGTGCAAAAGTTAGACCAAGACTCGTTGTAGGCGGTGAACTTGATGGTGACTATTTAGATATTCCTGCATATATGAGACAACAACAAGACTAAAAATTTTGCACTCCTCCTTTGAAAAAATAATGAAGGCCAAATCACTCCTTGGTCTTCGTGAAAAATCTACACTTAAAGAAATCAAAAACAAATATAAAAATCTTATGAAGAAATGGCATCCCGATAAACATACACAAAATTATGAAAAAGCCACACAAATGAGTATGGATATTAATGATGCCTATAAGACAATACTTGAGTATTGTAACGCTTATGAGTATCCATTAGACGAACAAAGTATTAAAGATGCCACTTATACGCCCCAAGAGTGGTGGAATAATAAATTTGGACAACATAACAACAATAATATTTAAAGCCAAACACCATTTTTTATATAATAAGAAAGAGGATAATAACTGATAAGTAACACATATAATGTGTTAAAAAATAAAGATATTTTATACTTCTTATTCTCTTGTTCTTTTGAAAAATCTATCAAGCCTACGAGCAACCCTTGAAATGTTCCAATAAATAAAAAGATATACAAAAAATACCCCACGTAATTATAATCTTTTTGTAAAAGGCAAAATGGACAGTGATGTGTCGGCAGTTCATAAATGTAAGTACCAAAATAGGCTATCAAAGATAATAATGAAATGATTATAAAAAGTAAATTCAACAATGCATATAAATATTTGTTTTTCAATATATATGCTACAAACATCAAGAAAAATACTCCGTAAAAAAGGCTTAACAGTATACTATGCTTTATATTGAGCAGCGTGGACATATAAGTGCCGTCCGTTGTTGAAAATATTGCCCCACAACAATCAACAACACTCTTTGTATCAATAGAAAAAAACATTATACTTTCCAAAATTATTTCTACCAGCAATAATACATAAGCTAAAAGAAAAATTTGAAACTTTAATTTTAAATATTTTTGATTTTCTGAGTGCATATCTTCATTGTGCAAGGCTATCCAATAGGCAAAAATATATAAGTTTATTATTTTAAGTATAAGCAGGTACGTTCCATATGGTGTAGCATTCACAACCCCTGCCCCACACATTGCTCCTGGTAAAATAGTAGATATATTATCAAGTGTAAAAATAAAAAATATAAATAAAATAACTTTTATATAAAAAATAAATTTAATAATCGTTGCTACAAGATAACCTTGTTTTTCCAAAGTATATTGAAGTGTCGTTGTTTCATTATAATCATATTTCAACACAATTTTTAGACTAAAATAAAAAGCTATAGAAGCAAAAATCACAAAAAATATATTTAAAATACTTATTGTTACAATTTCAGGTGTTAACAGCATACTACTTTCCCATTATGCAATTCTATCATTTTATCTACAAAATCCAAATCAAAAAAGAGTGGGTCATGTGTCGCTACAATAATTGTTTTTTTAAGCTTTTTCAGACTTTGAAGTATTTTTATAAACTCTTTTGAGAGTTTTTCATCCAAATTTGCAGTTGGTTCATCTGCTAAAATTATTTTTGGGTTATTGACATTCGCTCTTGCTATGGCAGTTCTCTGTTGCTCACCGCCAGAGAGATTTTTTACTATAACATCTTTTTTATGCTCTATTTGAAACATATTCATAACATTTTCAAGTTTTACATGTAACTCTTTTTCATCTGGATTTAAAGGTACCAAGGGGAGTAAAATATTTTCTTGCACACTCAATGTTGGAATTAAATTATACTTTTGAAAAATAAAACCAACAGTGTCTCTTCTATAATCACTACAAAAATGATCTGGCAGCTTTGAAATATGCTTGTTATCAACCAGAACATCTCCACTTGTTGGCTTTAACAAACCGGCAATCAAAGAAAGAATTGTACTTTTTCCGCTACCGCTGACACCTTTTAAAACAACAAGTTCACCCTCTTGTATATTTAAATTTATATTTTGTAAAGCGACAATGTTGTTATCATATACCTTAGAAATAGTTTTTAATTCTATCATCGTATTACCTCGTCTGCATCAAGAGTAGCAACTCTCCATGATGGTATAATCGTCGCAAAAATGTATATAGGAACGCTCAATAAAAAAAGCAAAAGTAATGTTTCATAATCAAGGACAAAAGGAAGTTTTATAGCAATGCCGGCATCATTGTATGCCAAAAACATACTTTTTATAAACGGTGCATTTAAAATGTAAACATAAAAAAGAGCCAAAATAATCCCCAACGTATACGAAAAAAATGAAATAATAATATTTTCATAGAGTCTTGCACGAAGTATATCTTCAACTCTCCACCCTAGTGCCTTGAGTACACCTATTTCTTTTTTTTCTTCACTGCTTAAACCGCTTGATTTATCATACACAATCATAAAAAAAGTAAAAAGAGAAATGGTAAACAACATTAAAAAGAAAAAACTTTTAGAATTAAACTGATTTTCTAAATGTACTTGCATATCTTTTCGTGCAAGTACTTTACATGTAGGAAATAAATTTTGTATTTTCACTGCAACAGAAGCAACCTCTTTTGGATTTTCTACCCGCACTATAATATCTGTTGCTTCACTAGGTTTATAGCCAAAGATAGCTCTTAATGTATTTTTATCCAGTACTATCATATCTTGCGATTCCAATGTTGTTGCAGCCTTAAACGTACCTGCTATAAAGATTTTTTTTAGCTGTGACTGAGGTGTTATAAAATTAAAATAACTATTATAGTAACTCTTTTGCATAATTCTTTTCACACCTTTACCAATAAGCATTGAAGAACTGTTTAGCTCACTATTTTTAGCTATATTTATAAAAGTAGGATTATATTGATTTTCAAATTCATCAATTCCAAATAAAATAAATTTTGCATGCATATACTTAAAATTATAAGTTCCCCATACCCGAGATTTAGCATCTCCCACACCATGAATAGTTAAAATTTTATTTATTACATTTTCATTAATAGTCGTATCTCTACCCGCTTTTTGATTTGTAACGACTATTTCAGGCAGAGCATTTAGTGTTGCATTCATTTCATACTTCAAAGAGTTTTCTACAAAGAAAAATGATGCCAGTAATGCTATTAGCAATGTTAATATAATGGCTATAAATATATTTTTAGACTTATAACGCAAAATATAACGAATTGCATATTCAAGTAGATAAAAATTAATTTTTTTCAATGTAATCTCTTTATAGTATTATCTTTTATAGCCAAATCTAAATTTGAAAGTGTCACCATATGCACAAAAGCTTCTTTTTCTAACAAGGCTCTGTTTTTAAAAGAATTATTTACATGTAAATAAAATATTTCTGTAAAAAGAATAAAAAAAAGAGAAAAAGCTGTTGCAAAGAGATATTTTCTTTTTTTATTCATCTAATTTATACACATCATTTTCTGTTATTTCATCAAAACGAAGAATTTTCTTTCCCTTATGGTCAAGAAAAAACTTTTTAGCAGAATTCTTATCTTTAAAAGCTATCAATTCATTTCCCATAGGACCATATACATCACTGCCTAAAACAAAATAAGCTTTTTTTGCATTGATTGTTTTTTGCGTATAATATTCTTGAACCAAAAGAACTTTTATACCTTTCTTATGTTCAAAATAATATTTCATCATATCTTTAATACCATCAAATGAAACATCTCTTTTAGCATATTTGATGCGTGCTACCCATCTTGGGTATTTATATAAAAACATACCACATACCGGACACTTATCTTTTTTTGTTACAACAAGTTTTTCATAATATTTTTCTTGATGCACATTTTTTTTGCTATCCCACAGATAGAGGCTCAAAGCCTCTGCATGTTTTTTACTTAAAGTACCACAAAGTCTGTTTTGTTGAATCTTTTTATGAAGTTCATTATAGGTTTTAAAATTTTCAAGATTTATTTTCTGGCATTTTTTTGCATATATTTTTGCACCCATAGGATATATTTTTTTTTCTTTCACACTCAGGGAATAGTCAGGGTAAGCAAAAAGAGAAACACTCAGTAGAAACAAAGGAATAAGAAGTCTAAAAAAAGTCATATACCTGCCTTTATAAAATATATTTAACAGGTAAATGGTATCGAAATAGTGTTAATTAAGTGTTAAATTTACTTTGATGGCACACGTAAAATCATCAATCTACGAACAAACAAAACTAATAATGCAACAGCAAGTATTTTAAAATCAATTTCACTTGCAATATGTATATTTTCAAAGGTGTCGCTTTGTGTTGCTTCCGCACCAATACTCTGCATTAAAAGTATTTTTGGAACATACACGGCTGAAAACATAAGCGATGTAAATATAACAGTTGCAGCTGCAGCAAAACTGATTGCATCTCTTTGTCCACTTTTATAAGCCATAGCTTCATACAAAGATACAAAAATAGCTACGAAATATATCCAGTACGCAAATCTATGAAAAATCTCGCCCATTATAATACCTGCATTGTAATGATCTATAAGTAAATTAACCGTAATTTGATCAGTATGAAAAACTACGGGTGCAACAATAACACCCAAAACCAAAACAGCACCAAATGTTGATGCTAAAACTATAAAATATGCAAAATCTAAATAAATATTTTTTTTCATTTTCTAAAACCTTTTTATATTATAATCAAACACTTATTAATGTAAATCCGCGATCAAAACCACTATAATCTTTGTAAAATTTTATAGAATTAAAATTTTTCTCTTTTATGTGCAGGCGTATTTTATCTTGTTGGTCATAACCTATCTCACAACTAAAAAACTTAATCTGTTGCCTTAAGACTTCATCAAGAAGTTCTTTTATGATTTCATCACCTTTTTCACCACCAAAAAGTGCATTTTGCGGTTCATACGATAGATTTGATTCCAAAGCAACACCATTTTGTATATAAGGAGGATTTGAAACTAGATAATCTATTTTTTGGTTTATAGGCTCTAGTAATGACCCCAATCTCAATTCTATTCTATTTTCTAAAGCAAACTTATCTATATTTTTTTTAGCAACAGCTAAAGCTTGTGATGAAATATCTACCGCTATGATTTTTGCATTAGGAAAATGTTTTGCCAGCATAATTGAAATAATCCCGCTGCCTACTCCAACTTCCACAAAAGTCAAAACAGCATTCGTATCTTCTACATTTTTTATGACTTCATCTATAAGTATCTCAGTTTCAGGACGAGGAATTAAAGCCCCTTGATCTATATAAAATTCTTCACTATAAAAACTTACCGAATTTGTTATATATTCAAATGGTTCATTATTAATCCGTCTATGAACCCAATCAAAAATTTGGTCTACACCTTGTAGTTCTTCATTTTGATGCGTAAGTAGCCATAATTCATCAACATGTAAATATGCTATCACAAATAGCTGTGCTTCTCTGGACGCTCTTTGTATATGAGGAGCTAAAAGTCCAGTTATTTCAGATAATAAGTCTTTAACTAAATAGTTACTTCGCATTGACCCTCAGCACCATTTTTTTCTATATATCCGACATCTACTCCAAGCTCTTTTAAACGTTCAATAACCGGCGGATGTGTATAATGAAAAAAGATATACAAAGGGTGAGAAAGTGGAAAACTTTTATTTTCCTGCACTAATTTTTTTAGAGCATTTGCAAGTTCAATAGAACCGGCACTTCCACCAAGTTCACTCCCCATTTTATCTGCTTCATATTCATTATGACGACTTATAACACCCATTACAGGCATCATAATAAATCCAAGCACAGGCATAAACAGCATCAGCAAAATCATAATCACATAAGGCTCTTTTGTCAAACCAAGTTCTAAATAAAGAGAATCCGGAAGATTTCCAAATAGTGCAAACATTGCAAAAAGCATTGCCCCCACCAAAGCGATATTTTTATAAATATCTCCATGTGCAAAGTGTCCAAGTTCATGTCCTAACACTGCCAAAAGTTCTTTAGTGGTCAATTTTTTTAACAAAGTATCAAATAAAACAACTCTTTTTGCTTTTCCAAAACCGCCAAAATAAGCATTAAGTCTAGCATCACGTTTACTTGCATCACTTACAAAAACTCCGGAACTTACAAAACCTGTTCTGTCCATAAGTGTTTGAATTTCACTATCAAGTGCTTCATCTTGTAAAGGTGTTAATTTATCAAAAAACATTGCACGAAAGGCAGGATAGAGCATATTTATCATTATAACGACAACAAATATAAATGCAAAACTCCATAACCACCATAATTCAAAGTTTGCAATAATTTCATATATGCCCCACACAATAAGTGAGCCAAGAACAATCGTCATTACAAATGAAATAAGCGTATCTTTTATCCATTGTCCCAAACTGGATTTGTTAAATCCAAATTTGGCATCAAGAATAAATTTTTCATAATAAGAAAAGGGTAAAGAGAGAATATAATTAATAACAACAAAACTCATAACAATAGCAATATTCATAAGAACATGATTACTCATTGTATAGTATTCATCTACTAAGTATTTAATACCAAAGCCAATCCATAAAACAAATACAAGATAATCAACAAAGGCATTTATTATGGCTAATTTTTCTTTTGCAACAGCATAATTTCCTGCTTTTAAAAAATCAGCAGCAGACAATAAAATCGGTGTTTTTCTTTTTACGTGGTTTATATAACCAATTTGCATTACACTTGTATATATTGTTATTAATACATACAAGCTGTATACACCTAT
>JALUXS010000031.1 GCA_027013185.1 Sulfurimonas sp. | reverse complement strand
TTATCAAGTTTGTTAATCATGATTTGTTTTAAAAGAGATTTTGTTATACCCTCTTCATAACGTAATTTTGGGCTTATACTAAAAATAGCAGAAGCCAGTTTATGATCTAAAAATGGTGTGCGTGATTCTATGGAGTGTGCCATGCTCACACGGTCAAGCTTTGTTAAAAAATGCTCTGCTTGAAATATATTTAAATCAATATAACTGTACCAGATACTTTCATCACTGTGTAATGAATGCTCAAAGCGTTGTCTGTAACTTTGCAGATATTTCAGACTTTCATTGTCTTTAACATTTCTTTTTAAAAGCTGGTTTTTTTGTAAGTCCGTGAACTTGTCTCCTGAAGTTCGAAAGAGGAGGGTGTCATCAAAAATTCTTTTATACCATTCCCATTCTCTGTTCATGGAAAAGTTTGAGTGAAAATATTTCTTCAACCAGTTTTTATGAGCTAAATTTGAAGCTCCTTGGATGTCTAAATATTCAAAATATTGTCTATAACCTAAAAATAGCTCATCTGCTCCCTCTCCACTCAAAACTACTTTGTAACCGTCTTTCTTAATTTGCTCAAATAGAAGATACAAAGGCACAGCGGCAGGGTCGTTAAGCGGTTCATCAAGGCTATCGAGCACTTTGTCACTTGCACGGATAAAGTCGTTTTCATCTATTTCTATTTGGGTATTTTGAATGCCCAAAAATGCTGCACTTTTTGCTGCATTTTCTTTTTCATCATACTTTGCAAACTCTTTATACCCGAGTGTATAGCTGGGCAGATTGATGGCATTTTGTTTGGCATAGTAGTTTATGGTCGCACTGTCTATTCCTCCTGAAAGTAGGGATGCCATAGGCACATCAGAAGATAAACGCATGAGTATTGATTCATCAAGAATTTTTTCAAGGCTTGTAACAGCCTCTTCTTTTTCTGTTATAAGCGAGGGTGTGGCATCTAGCAGATCAAAATATCTTTTTATTTCTACATGTAGATTGTTATAAACAAGATATTCTCCTGCAGAGAGCTTTTTAATCCCTTTATAAAAAGTATGCGGCGGTGTAGGTGCTAAAAAAGAGAGATAGGAGAGAAGTGCATCATTATTGAGTTTACATGTAGATAAGAAAGGTTTGAGTGCTTTTATTTCAGAAGCAAATATAAAAGAAGTCCCTTCAAGGTAAAAGAGCGGTTTTTTGCCGAGTCTGTCACGAAAAAGGTAGAGTGTATCAGCGTCCATTAAAGCAATGGCAAACATACCACGCAAATGTGTAACAAAATCAACACCCCATTTGAGATATGCCGCTATGATAACTTCGCTGTCACTATGTGTATGAAAGTCAAAATCAAGTTCGCATTTTAGCACATTGAAATTGTATATTTCGCCGTTAAAAGAGAGTAGAATATTTTTATATTTGAGCGGTTGATGGCTTCTATGGTGGGTATCTAAAATTGAGAGACGCTGATGGGCAAAAAAAAGATTTTTATTTTGAATGATGCCGCAGTAATCGGGTCCACGGTGTGAAAGTAATGCAAGAGAATTTTTTGCCTGATTTTCATTATATTCGCCTAGAATTCCAAAAATTGCACACATTATTTAAAAAATCCTACGGTGATATCGTGTTCTAAGTAGCCCTGAGTAAAGCTTATTTTTTTTACATGTAGAGTTTTTGCAAGTTCTTCAATGGTAGTTTCGTTTATATAATTATACGTTTGACTCTCTTTATCACCGAACAGAGCATTAAAAATAAAGCCTTTTGTGCATGAGTGAAAACAATTTTGGATAAAAAGATGTGTTTCAAATGGTGTTAAAACATTTAAAGCACCGCTGCAAATGTAATAATCAGCTGATGGAAGTTGTGCTGTTGTGATGTCTGCTTGAATAACCTCACATCCTGTCTTTTCCTCGGTAATGATGCACATCTCTTTAAGTGAATCAATGCCCGTATATTTGTTTACATGTAGATTATTATCTTGCAGGTAAATGTAAAAGTCTCCAAAACCACAGCCAGCATCAACAATAGAGAAATTCTCTATATCGTTTCCTAAGAGTGTTAATATTTTATCGAATCTGATATATTGGTGGGCATCTGAAGACCAATTAAGTCCGCAAGAAGTAATGCCATGCTTTTTGAGTGCAGCAATATAAAATTTTTCGCTATCAATACGCGGCATAAAACTCCCTTTTTTTATAAGGGTATTATACCTAAGCCTATTGAAATCTTCAAATTATTTACCTGCGTTTTCTAACTCTTGTTTTAACTCGCCATTAGCTTGCTTTGCTAAAAATTTTTGATACATCGCATGATCATTTTTAAATGATGTTTTTATTGATTTGTCTATTTTTTTCTCTAGATTAGGTGTACCTACTCCAACTAAAATAAATAGTTCTTTTGTTTTTGGATTTCTCCAACTCATACCAATTTGTTTTGAACCAGTTAAAGTTTGAGATGCTAACTGTTTTGAAACATCAGAAGTTGCTTTATCAAATGTTGCATCTGCACCTGAACCAGTTGTTCCCTTGTAGTTTTTAAAAAGGTTTGATACTTTTACCTCTATTTGTCTTGCTAGAGCATCTCTGGCTGTTGCCATTGCTTCACTTCTTTGAAATGATTTATCTCCACCTGCATTCATCTTCGCTATACCTAGTGCTGTGACAAAGCCATCTGCATGTGGGTCACATGTAAAACTTGGTGCTAAAACACCATCTTGCTGACATTTGAAATCGGCTTGTGCTTTAACTGCTGGTTTTGGTGTTTCGCTACCACATCCACTAAACATAACAGAAAGTAGAAGTACTGCAGAACTTGTTTTTATTATTGTTTTTATCATCATTTTTCCTTTGATTTTAAATCTTAAGTGCTAAACTATATTCCTAAAAGCCCTGAAAGTATTTTATTCGTTTCAAGTTTTGCTTTAAAAGAGTTTAGCATAAATTCATCAGCCTGAGTAAAATTAGAAATAGATTTTCCACCAAGCAACAATCGTTTTTCACCTAATACTGAGGCATTATGTTTACCAATAACTCTCAATACTACAATACCTTTTATAACTTTATAACCAAGAACATGAATTCTTTTTTTTGTTACCGATATTTGTAATCGTATAAGCGCATGTCTTTTATTGATTTTATAACCTTTGCTTGTTATAAATTCATAAAGAGCTTTTGTATATTTATTACTCGAACCTTGAATATGAAATGTTACAGAATCACGAAACTTTAGTATTATATCTCTAATTTCGCTGAGTTGCATTAAATATTTTTTTACACTCACTCTTTTATTAACACTTGACAATATATATATTTGTTTCTTGAGCGATTTTAAAGAATTCAATATTTTCGTATAATTTCTTAATTTTAATACACTATTTTTATAATGCATGTTTAAGCTATTTGATATATTAGTAAATCTGCTTCGAATTTTATTTTCAAGCGATTGCGCTAATTCCGTTTTATTGACTTTCAATGAAATAAGATAAACATTTTTTAAACGCTTTTCATGTAAAACTACATAGTTATTAAAATGAATCTTTTCAACTGTGTTAGAAACATCCATTTGGGAAGATTTCGCATAGCTATTATTATCTACCACGGTATTAGATGTAAACTTAGATTTTATAGAAATGCTTATTTTTGATGCTATTTGATTTAAAGCACTTGCTATTGCATCTTCTCGGTTTTTGCCATCTGCCACTGCATAATAATAAATGTCAGAATCACTCAGTGATTGTTCAAACCATGTAGGATAAGTCTCCACAAGCTTTGGCTTGGGAGACATACATCCAGACATTAGTACAAGTAGTAGACTTCCTAAAAAATATTTTATTATCATTAGTTTATTAATTTTAAACCTTTGCTCCATATACTTTCTTTTTGTACAATTTTAACATAATCACCAGCTTTTGGAGTATAGTTATTGTACATTTTATCTACAATAACCCATGAACTACCTGATGTAATCTGATTTGATACAGTACCTTCACCTATTTTGACAGTTTCCATATTTGTTTTACCTGTTAATGCATTGTCATCATCAATTATACTGTATATATATACTTCAGCTCCCTTCACAGCACCTTCTTTAAGTCCAAGTGATGTTTTTAGAATGCTCTCATCATCTTTAACTCTTTTTTCGTAAATATAACCTTTTGCTGCAAAAAAGTTTTTTAATGGGTATGACACACTATCTGCAGCTTCTAAACCTGCTTTTCTCACAAGACCATCATTTTCTCGCACAACTTCTCTAGAACTTCTTACTTGTGTACTAGTACTTGAACATTCACTAAAAGGTTTTGAGAAAGCTTCACTTAAATCAGGAAGTTTAAATACTTTTACATTTCCTTCTACACATGATTTATAACTCATACGAGGAGGTTCATAACAATTTCTTATATTCCCATTACTATCTTTACATTCATAATTGTAACCTTCTGTAAAAGTATGATTATAGCTAGCATTACTTATTTGTCCTGTAATAATAAAATCAGCTTGACCAACATCAGTACCTAACTCTTTTGAAAGTTCAGAAGCTGCAATTTCTTTTGATAAGAGTTGTTCATAACTAGATTTTTTTACCCTTTTTACAATTTTCACACTTTTAGCTTCTGCTATTTCACTATTAACCTTTGTAATCATACTATTACCAAGTTTAGCTTTTTGTGCTACATTTAAACCATTGTTGTCCAATGGCATCATAATTACTTTTGCTTGATGACCTTTAAGTGCGGATTTTGATGGCATATGTGCCGTCTTAGGGAGAGGGGCCTTTGAATATTCCGGCAGATTAAGTTCCGCTCCACATCCTGTTAAAAAAACTGCTGCTACAGCTATCACTGATACACTTGTAAAACCTTTTGTTGTAAACAAATCTTCACATCCTATAATTAAAGTAGCTAACTTTAACATATAAATATTAAAATTAATATTAATTAAATATACACTTTTGCAAATGAATTTTCACGGCTTGCAAATGAGATTTGCTTTGATAATTTGGTACAATAAGTGCCTGACTTATAATCAAAAGGAAAATAGGATGAGAATTGCAATAATTGGTTTGGGTGGTGTTGGTGGATATTTGGCAGCATCATTTGCAAAAAGTGGTTTGGATGTTACCGGATTTGCTAGAGGCGAGCATTTAGAAGCAATAAAAAAATCCGTTATTACAATTAAAGAAGATGAAAAAGAGTGGAATACATCTTTACATGTAAAGAATTTAGATGAAGCAGAAGGATATTTTGATGTGGTGATGTTTTGTGTTAAAAGTTACGATTTGCTCTCTTCTTGTAAGGCTTTGCAAAATCATATAAATGCAAATTCAATTCTTATCTCTTTTTCAAACGGTGTCAATAATGGTGACATGCTCAGAAAATCTTGTGATTCGAGAGTTCTTGATGCCTGCATATACATACTTTCTCATATAGAATCTCCGGGAGTTATACGTAAAAAAGGCAAAGTGTTTGCAGCATTATTTGGAGACGACGATATTCAGGCAGTGCAAACAGTGGCGGAATTATTTGAAAAAGCGAAATTACGTTATAAAACGCCAGACAATATAAAAGAAGCACTCTATAAAAAGTATATTTTTATTGCTGCTTTTGCAACTTTAACATCTTATTATGATGTAAGCATAGGTGAAATTTACGAAAAGCATTATGATGAGGCAAAAAAACTCTTAAGTGAAATTGCTGAGTTTGCAAAAGAGACGCAGGACATAGATATATTTGATGAGGTGCAGAAGTCTTTAGATACAGCGAAAAAAGTGCCTTATGACTCTTCTACATCCATGAGTCTTGATTTTAAAAACGGCAAAAAAACTGAACTTGCAAATTTAAGTGGATATGTTCAAAAGCCTTTTATGCAAAACCTTTATAATGAACTCAAAAAAAGAGGCTAAATTATGAAAAAAGAGCGAATCATATTGGGCGGTGGATGCTTTTGGTGTATTGAAGCAGTATATAGAAACGTAAAAGGTGTGATTTCGGCTGTGAGTGGATATGCAGGAGGTGCGAGAGCAAATCCCAGTTATGAAAATGTCTGCTCGGGAGCAACGGGACATGCTGAGGTCGTTGACATTAGTTATGATGGGGATGTCATAATCCTAAGTGATATTTTAGATATATTTTTTGAAATTCATGACCCTACTACACTTAATGCTCAAGGTGCAGATAAAGGGACGCAATATCGTTCTGTTATTTATTATGCCAATGAAGAGCAAAAAAATATTATTGAAACTTCGATTGAAAAATATCAGCAGGATTTTTCAGATAAAATAGTTACTGAAGTAAGTCCGCTGCCGAAGGTGTATCCTGCAGAGTCTTACCATCAAAATTATTATAATCTGAACAGTTCACAAGGGTATTGTCAGGTAGTTATCGCTCCAAAATTGCAAAAATTTATGACAAAGTTTTCGGATAAATTAACTTAAATGTGATAAACTACATGTAGATTAATTTAGAGGTGGTTTTTATGGAAAAAATTTATGAATTAGCTATAGTCGGTGCCGGCCCTGCCGGTATTGCCACTGCGGTTGAGAGTTATCTTCAGGGGATGCGTGATATTGTTTTACTTGAAAAAGATACAAATCACAACTCTACTATCCGAAAATATTATAAAGAAAACAAACGTGTTGACCTTGAATGGAAAGGTCAAAAAGTCGAACTTAACGGCCGTATACATTTTATAGATGGAACCAAAGAGACTACACTGGATTTTTTTGATGAAATATTACAAGAGCATCTTGTAGAGTTACAAACACAAGTAGAAGTGCAGTCTATAGAGAAAAAAGAGAAGTATTTTGAAGTACATATGGCTGGAAAAAGTATTTTAGCAAAGTATGTCGTTGTAACCATAGGTCGTATGGGCAAGCCAAACAAGCCGAGTTATAAAATTCCTCCAAGCATAAGAAAAAAAATCAATTACACAACAGATAAATGCTCACAAGATGAAAAAATCTTAGTTGTCGGCGGCGGAGACAGTGCTGTTGAGTATGCAGTTGATTTAAGTGAAAAAAATGACGTGGCAATATGTTATAGACGTGAAAGTTTCAGGCGAGCAAATCCGACAAATCAACAAAATATTGCCGATGCAATTGCACAACAAGATGTTCGTCCAATTTTAGGCATAAATATTAACGGACTTGAAGATGACAACGGCAGAGTCAAAGTGCTTTTTAGTGAAGTAGAAGCTCAAAGTTTTGACAGAGTTATTTATGCCATCGGCGGAACAACACCAAGTACATTTTTGGCAAGTTCTGGCATAGAAGAAAGAGATGGTAAACCTGTGCATAATGAAAATTATGAGACGAATATTAAAGGGCTATTTGTAGCCGGAGATATTACTCAGGAGAGTGGCGGAAGTATTGCTCTTGGACTCAATCACGGGTATGACATAGCTTGTTATATAAAAGGAAATGATGAAGATTAAAGTATTGCTGGGTCTTTTTCGCTTATAACGCCTTGCGGTGTTTCAAGTATAAGTTCAATTTCACAGTGCAGATATTCTGAAGTAGAAATTGGATGAAAGGCATTGTCCTCGAATGCTGCCTTTTTCGCTCCAATGATAATAGCATCTGCTAAAGAAAGTTCATTACAACTGTTATAAGAACCTCTGAGTTCGTCGTGAATATAAAGATTTGTAGTTGTTTTTATACTTTGCTGTAGTAGTGGATGTTGGAGGCAAAGAGCTTTTTTATTAATGGTGTTTTGTGCCTGAAGTACTTCTTGAATGGAATCACGTGAGAGTTGTAGTAGCACAGAACGCCCCATTACATACTCCTTTGCTCTTTTTTTATTTTATAAATATTGATTATTTTTATAACAATCATAACACTTATTACCTGAAACAAGGCTGCCAAAATAAAGGCATAATAATGGAATTTATCAATGGAATTTGCAGCATGAGCCAATGTCGCCATTGCAATGAGCAGCGTTAACGGCATGGAATGAGAGAGTCCAAGTAAAATTGTATCACGAAGCCCCAACTCTTTTATAAAGACTAAAGAAGCAAAAATTCGCATAAAAGTCATAACAAGAGTGATGGTTAGTGCTTCTTTTACAAGCCCTTTAATTAGAAGTGCATCGAGGTCAAATGAACTTCCAATATGAATAAAAAAGATAGGAATTAAAAAACCAAAACCAAATGATGCCAGCTTTTCAGGCAGTTCATGTTTATGCTCAAAAAAAGTAGGAATAAATATACCTGCTAAAAAAGCACCAAATGCAAGTTCAAGATGTAAAAAAAGCATAGCCCCTACAAGCAAAAAGAAAATACCCATAGAGAGGCGGATGTCTTGTTCTTTGTTGTCTTCATGGGGCATTAATGCAAGGGCTACTTTTGGAAACCACCAAAATATAAGCTGCATAGAACGAAATAATAAAAACATAAAAAGTATAAATGCTAAAAGTGCCATAATTGTTTGAAAAAGTCCAAGTCCAAAACCAGACTTCAAGGCAGCTGAGGAAATTGTTAAAATCACGATACTTGATACTTCTCCTATGCCTCCAACTGTCATTGAAAGAGTGAGCCATGGTGTTTTACCATACTCTTTTACAAGTGAAGCAACAAGACCAACAGAAATAAGAGGCAGTAGAACCATAAAAATTTTACCTAAATCAAACTGCATAGAAAAAGCAATAGAAAATGAGTAGAGTAGTACAAGGTAGAGCAGTGCTTTTTTCATAATAGTTGCAGGGGTTTGTAAAACATTCTTTAGGTTAATTTCTGTACCGGCTATAAACATAAGATACAAAAATCCAAATTCAGCGACTAAATCAAAGAGACGTTCATCATGTAAAAATCCAACATATCCAAGTAAAGAGCCTAAAATAATCTCAATAGGTGTAGTCGGTAGGCGTAAAAATCTTGCAATAAAAGGTGAAAATATTATAATGAGTGATATGGTTATAATCAGAATTATATTATTGTTCATTATACTGTTTTTGCTATGTCCAGACCAAGCGTTCGCAACATCTCTAAATCTTGACTCATTACGCGACCTTTTGTTGTAAGGTAGTTGCCTATAACAATTGAATTTGCCCCATTGTCAAAAATTTCAGCCTGACGAGAACCAAACATAAGTTCGCGTCCACCTGCTACCATAATTCTGTCGGCTTCATTGAGAGTTTCTCTTGTAAGCCTTATAAGTGCGAGAGCCTCATCTACTGTCAGAGAATTTGGTTCGAGTTCAAGTGCAACATTGTGATGGTAAAAATTAATAGGAACAGAAGTTGGATGAAGTGATTTAAGTGATGCAAGCATTGAAATTCTGTCTTCTTGTGATTCACCAAGACCAAATATTCCGCCACTTATAAGTACCAACCCCGCTTTATTAACATTTTGACAAGTTTCGTAGCGTTCGCTCCATGGATGCGTAGTACAAATCTGTGGGTAAAAGGCTTCGCTGGTTTCAAGATTATGATTATACGCTTTAATGCCGGCTTCTTTTAAAACAAGAAGCTGTTCAAGGCTTGCTGTGCCGTTACATGCGATAAGACGAAGTTTTGGAGCTACTTTTTGCACCTCTTTGGCAACATCACAAACAAATTTTAAAGTTTTGTCATTGAGACCTTTATCTGCCGTTACAAGACAAAAACCCAATGCTCCGTTACTTTGTGCATGAATGGCTTCTTGACAAATTGCATCCATCGGTTTTTGTTTGTAACGCTCTATATCTGCTTTATAGCGTACACTTTGCGAACAAAACTTGCAGTCTTCTTTACATGTACCGCTATTTATATTACAAATAGAACATAAAAATATTTTTTCACTCACTATTTTTGCCTTTTATATGAAAAAGTTTTATTTAATGTATATTTTTTCTCTTTTTCTTTTCGTATATAATATTGTACTATAAACGCATTTTCTAAAACTTCAAGCATTACACATTCAGAAATCGGTTTATTCCTTGCACAGACTTCACCGGGATTTACAAAGAGTGTCCCTTTAATAAATTCAGCTTCAAATTGATGGGTATGTCCAAAAATAATAACTTCGGCATCACTACTCATGTAAAATGGCAGATGCATAAGTTTAAATTTTGTATTAGAGAGTTTAAAATAATAGGGTTCTTGCACTAAATTATACTTTTCATGGTACTGCGTTAAGTGGGCATCATTGTTGCCATAGACGACAATATATTTTTTTCCGCAATTTGCAAGAAGTTCAAGGGTCTCTTTTTCAACAATATCCCCTGCATGAATAATAAACTCAGCCCCATTTTGTAAAAGCAGATTTAGTGCTTTTTTTGCTTTTTTTACTTTTTTATGGGTATCTGAAAGTATGCCAATTTTCATTTGTTTATCTTTTAAGCTTTATCTATCTCTTCACGTGGTGTCCGTGCTTTACATTTCACACACTCGTAAACCTCTTTGTTTCTATAAGTTCGAGGGGCAAGCACGCCGGTACATCCTTTTTCTTTACATTTAATAGTTGTAGGCTCAAATTTTGATATGAATTTACACTCAGGATAATTTTCACATCCCCAAAAAGGTCCTCTACGAGAGTTCTTCAAGCTGATTTTACCACCACAATCAGGACAAGGCGTTTCGCTCACTTTCTCTTCGACATTGATGCTTTTTGTATTTTTACAATCAGGGTAATTACTACATGCTAAAAATTGTCCGTTACGACCATTTTTAACAATCATATCAGCACCGCATTTGTCACATTTTTCATCTGCAGTTGTCTCTTTCTTTTCAACTGCGTTACCTTCTTCGTCGCACTGCTCGGTATATTTACATTTAGGAAAACCACTGCATGCAATGAAATTTCCAAAACGACCACTTCTGAGTAGGAGTTCATGTTCTCCACATTTAGGGCAGGTTCGCCCAAGTGGTTTGGCAAGTTTGAGTGAGACAATATTTTCTTTCCCCTTTTCGATTTGCTTCATAAACTTTTCATAAAATTCAAGCAGAAGTTTTTGCCAATTTACTTTTCCCTCAGCAATTTCATCTAGTTCTTCTTCCATTTCAGCGGTAAAATTAATATCAACAATGTTAGGAAAATTCTTCTCTAAAATTTCTGTAACAGTAAAAGCAATTTCAGTCGGAATAATTTGCTTTTTTTCTATAGTTACATAGGTGCGATTTGAAAGTGTAGCAATCGTCGGAGCATAGGTTGATGGACGACCAACACCCTCGGCTTCAAGTTTTTTAATCAAACTCGCTTCTGAGTAACGAGATGGTGGCTCAGTAAAGTGCTGTTCTGGTTTTATGGTTTGAATTTCAGCTTTGTCACCCTCTTTGAGTGTTGGGAGAAGTTTATCTTTATCTTCAGCTCCGGTAACGGCATAAAAACCTTCAAAAATGAGTTTTCTACCGCTTGCACGGTATTCATTCTCATTTCCTTTAAAAATGATGCTCTGTTGTTCAAATATTGCATCTTCCATTTGACAAGCCATAAAACGCTCGTATATTAAACGATACAACTTAATTTCATCTGCTTTTAGAAAGCTTTGTGCTACTTCTGGAGTAAATTGCAGCATAGTAGGGCGTATAGCTTCGTGAGCTTCTTGTGCCCCTTTTGCCTTTTTATTGTAAACTTTTGGCTCTTTTGGCAGAAATTTTTTACCATAGCGATTTTCTATAATGCCACGAACTGCACCAACAGCCTCTTGTGCCAAGTTCAGTGAATCTGTTCTCATATAAGTAATTACACCAGAAGTGCCATCAGGTGTTTTTACACCTTCATAAAGTGTTTGGGCTATCATCATTGTACGTTTTGGGGTGAATCCTAGTTTACTAGAAGCTGTTTGTTGCAAAGTAGAAGTCATAAATGGTGGTGGCGTTGCAGATTTTCTCTGTTTTGTCTCTATCTTAGCAATTTTATAAGAATCATTTTTAACACTTTGTTCAATCGCTTCTGCCTGTTCTTTATTTTCTATAGAGAGTTTTGTAAGCTTTTTATCTTTGTGTTTTATTAAATTTGCATCAATATTTGTTTTAAAAACAGTGTCAATGCTCCAATATTCTACAGGAACAAACGCTTTTATTTCGCGTTCACGGTCTACTACAAGTTTAAGTGTTGAACTCTGTACTCGTCCGCCTGAAAGCCCTTTTTGAATCTTTGATGCTAAAAGGGGAGAGAGTTTATACCCAACTATGCGGTCAAGCAAACGGCGGGCTTGCTGTGCATTTACCATGTCCATATCTATTTTTCGTGCTGATTCTAGTGCATGTTTTATAGCTGTTTTTGTAATTTCATGAAAAACAATACGAGGCAGTTCTAGCGGATCTTTTTTCATAGCATGAGCTATATGCCAGCCTATAGCTTCTCCTTCGCGGTCCTCATCGGTCGCGATATAAATTGTTTTGGCCTTTTTGGCTTTTTCTTTTATTTCTTTAACAGTGGCAGCATTCTCTTTTGCCACAGAATATTTTGGAACAAGTTCATGAGTTTCTTCATCTAAGGTAATTCCAAAACGGGATTTTGGCAAATCTCGAATATGCCCCTTAGAGGCAATAACATCATAATTCTTACCTAGAAAATTCTTAATAGTCTTGGCTTTTGCAGGTGATTCGACGATAATTAAGTTCAAATAGTTTTCCTGTATTATAGTATAGTGCTTTAGTTTTTGTTTTGGAAGTGTAGCTAAAAAAGGTTAAATTGTAAAAAAATCAACATTCAAGTTTTTGGCAAAGCTTCTTTTTTACATGTAAGAAACTCTCTTTTTTTAGAGTTGCTATAAACCTTGAGCCTTTAATTAAAGAACTATCTACAGCTGTAAGTTTAGGAACAATTATGACAGAATCTTTTTTTAAGCTGCCATCATCTATATCATTTTGCGTGATTTTTATGCCATCTCTGCATCATCAAAGTCATTTTTACTCAGACCGATGGCTATTTTTCCAAAGTTCTCAAGTTCATTGTCACTCCAAAAACTCCATTCATCTTGCATATTTTGTATTTTTTTGTATTTTTCATAATCCATAACAACGACAAAAGGTTTATCTCTTTTGGTTATAAGTAAATCATCACGCAAGGCCTCTTGCAGTTTCATTGAATTTTGTTTAAGCTGGGATGCTGAAATAGTATGCATAAAGTATCCTTTTTATCTATTTTGTACATTATAGCTATTTTAACTCTTAGATGTCAAATACAAAAATTTTATAAAGTTCACATATTTACTAAAGTTATTTTTTTGGCTGTCGATATTGTTATAGTCTCGGGCAAGGAAGCCTAAAGATAAAATAAAAACACAAGAGTTTTTAACTCTTCCATAGAAAAGGATTTATTATGGGTTTTAGAATTAACACAAACATTGCGGCATTAAACGCACACAGTAACGCTGTTCAAACTAACTTAGGTTTAGATAAAAGTTTAAATGCATTGAGTTCAGGTCTTCGTATTAATACAGCTGCAGATGATGCATCTGGTCTTGCTATTGCAAATACATTGCGTCAACAATCACAAGGTCTTGGCCAAGCTATTAAAAATGCAAATGACGGTATCGGTGTTGCACAAACTGCTGATGGTGCTCTAAAAGAGTACACCAACATCATTAATACTATTAGATCTAAAGCAATTCAAGCTGCGTCTGATGGACAAACTCTTGGAACTCGTACTGCAATTCAAGCAGATATTACAAAATTGACTGAAGAAGCACAAAATATCGCTTCAACTACTTCATTTAATGGTCAGACACTTTTAAATGGTGCTTATCAAAATAAAAGTTTCCAAATTGGTGCATATAGTGGAGAGACTGTTAACATTTCTGTAAATGATTCACAAGTAGCGAAAGTTGCAAAATTTGCATTAGATGATGGAGGAACAGCACTAGCAGCAAATGGTGTAAGTGGTACTGTAACAGCAACAAATGCCGCAGGAGTTAAAGTAAGTATAAGCTTTACTAAAGCGGAAACAACAGGCAATACCAGCTTACAAAATGCACAAGCAATTGTTGATAAATTTAATGCAGAATCTCAAACTCAAGGTGCAAATGTTCGTGCGAGTGCTATAGAAACAACTGCAGGAAGTGGTAATTATAGTGTTAGACTTGATGCTCAAAAAACTTTCACTGTTAGTTCAACTGGCGGTACAGGTCTTGGAGCAACTGCGACAGCTAATCTTACCAATAATCTTTCAACTATTGATGTAACAACAAAAGATGGTGCTGAAAAAGCAATTATTACGTCTGATTATGCATTAAAAGATATTGATAAAACTCGTTCAGATATTGGTTCTGTTCAAAATCAACTCTCATCTACTATTCGTAATATTTCTGTTACTCAAGTTAATGTTACATCAGCTGAGTCTCAAATTCGTAATGTTGATTTTGCTTCAGAGAGTGCAAAATTTGCAAAACTAAATATTTTGGCACAGTCTGGTTCATATGCTATGAGTCAAGCTAATAAAGTACAACAAAATGTATTGAGATTATTACAATAATAATCATCTGATATGGCTACAAGAAAGAGTTTTTACTCTTTCTTGTTTTTTAAACATCTATCTCTTTTAATCCTTCAATGTACTTGTCTACAATCTTTAAAAACTGTGTTGCTATAATCTTTTGGAAATGTTTAATATTTCTTTTTGGATTGTTTATATTTGATGTATTAAAAAAATCTCCTATGTAACCACCAATATTTTCAAGGTAAATAATATATATCTGAGCTAGCTCATTAAATTTATTGGATGGAGTAGTGATGAGTTGTTCTGCAGTATTATTAAAACTATTTTGAAACTGCTCAATAGAAGGAGATTTTTGATTTGCAAAATCTAAAATCAACTCTTTTTTATGGAGTGCATCTTTTACTCTTTCGTAGAGAGCCAATTTTTCATCTTTATCCATAGTGTCACTTGCATGAATATTATAAAATTCCTCTATTTCTAGTGTGAGGTTTTCATTTTTTACTTTATTAGTCTGTGACAAGTCAATTTCATGAGATTTTTTTGCAATAGTATCTATAAAATAAGCTCCATTATTTAAATTATAAATCTTTTGATGTTCCTGTTTATATTTCTTTGTAAAAGTATTAATCATTATTCTTGACATGTCGAACAGTGGAGTTGTAGAAACCGTATCTGTAAAATTTCCTTTTATATAAAGTTCACTTCCACGTAGTGAAACAGAATCACTCTCCTGTATATTAACTAAATCATTTTTATTTTCTGCACTTTCATGCCCCTGTGCATGTGTTTGTTTTGTCTTTGAATCTAAAGCTAAGTCTAACCCAAGGAGATAAATCTCATGAGTATCCCATAAAAGTGTTAATGCATAACTAATCTCACCAACACTGAATGCTTCTAGAAATCCTTTATTAAATCTATATCTGGTTCTATCTTCAAATACATATATTTTATCTTTAGAAGTAAGAGGAAAGAAATGTGAACACTCTATACTTGGAGATAAAAAGAAAAGAGAATCCTTTGTTAATGCTTTGTTCCTAATTTTGTCCATAGTTACATCAATAACATCTAGATTTTCGTCGACATGTATAACAATATCAGGTTTTATATTATATTTATCTAAAATAGGAAGTGTCATAAAGAGAGCCACAATAATGGAATAAGGAGCATTTTTTTTAAGCCACTCAATCTCTTTGTTGAGAGATGGCCCCGCTGCAACTAAAATAACAGGTCTGTTGCTAAAAGGTGTATTTTTATAATGCTTGGAAATATTAAAAAATTTATACTCTTCTTTTATGGTATTTAATACTTTTATATTTTTTAAAAGTAGTTTATTCTGTTGGTAAGTCATATTTGATTGTGTTACAATAAACTTTTGAATTGAAGCTATTTTTTCTTTATATTCAGGATAAAAAAGAGAATACTTGATGTAATTATTTCTTATAAAACTATTATGGTAAAATTTTTCAAATGAATTTTTAAAAGTGTCTTCATCCTCCATAATTGAAAAATATAATTCACCTCCTTTTGCTAAAAGAGAGTAGTCGGTTACAAAAAGAGATAACCTGAATATTTCTAAATTGTTTTCTACAATAAAATACATGTAAGCATCTAATTTATTACATATTTTCCTGAGATGTACTCCTAATCCTACACCAAAAAAGATGAATTTATAAATTTGTTTCATAGTACTTTTGTTCTTATCGATTAAATTTGTGGTAAAATGAACAATTGGTGCAGTGAGAACGAACTCGGAAACTGTCGGATCTTCATTGTTTGCAAGTTCAACAGCTTTAGAAGTAAAATTGTAATTATAAAAAGTTTCTATTACCCCTTCATTTTTTTTAAGATTCATCTCTTTTGCAGCTTTTATTGCAAGTTCTATACTTGAATTGCCATAGAGATAATGACCAGTATTTACATCTAATATATCAAAATAATCATTTTTATATTCTAAAGAATAATTTTCTTTGTATTGGTTTGTTTCAATAGCCTGAGAGAGTAAATCAATTTTTGTATATACATCAGGGAAATTTTTTTGAAAAAATGATAAATTATTTTGATATGTCTGTATTGCTTGTTCTTGTATATTTTGCAAGTGTATATTCTCCTATGATTAATACAACTACAAAGCAAGATATATGCCATATTTTATATTCTAAAACGATACTTCTTGTCTAACGGTCGCTATGAAATATATCACGAGTATAGACTTTTTCTTTTACATCAAGCAGTTCATCACTCTGCCTATTTGCCACAATTACATCACTTAATTTTTTAAAATTATCTATATCTTTGATTATTTTTGAATGGAAAAATTCACTTTCTTTTAGTACAGGCTCATAAACGACAACTTCTATGCCTTTAGCTTTTATTCGTTTCATAATTCCTTGTATGGCAGAACTTCTAAAGTTGTCACTATCTGACTTCATTACAAGTCTATATATACCTACTATACTAGGATTCTTTTTTAAGACAGCATCTGCAATAAAATCTTTTCGTGTCGAATTTGCTTCGACAATGGCACTAATCATATTGCATGGTACATCATCATAGTTTGCACGAAGTTGTTTTGTGTCTTTGGGCAGGCAGTATCCTCCATAACCAAAACTTGGATTATTGTAATGCATGCCAATGCGAGGATCTAAACCAACTCCCTCAATAATTTCTTTTGTATTTAAATTATGTACTTCTGCATAAGAATCAAGTTCATTAAAATATGCCACTCTCATGGCAAGATATGTATTTGCAAAAAGTTTGATAGCTTCTGCTTCTGTGGAATCTGTAAACAATATAGGAATATCTTTTTTTATTGCACCCTTGGCAAGAAGATTTGCAAACACTCTAGCTTGG
>JALUXS010000030.1 GCA_027013185.1 Sulfurimonas sp. | reverse complement strand
CAAATGTTGAATAAGATGGGTGTAGATAAAGTTGCAATGGAACTTGATATTAAAAGCATGGCGGAAAAATTACCTAAATCTTCAAGTGTCAGCAAAGAAAATATTAAACTTTCACATGAATTTGTAAGGACATTAGAGAGTGGTGTCGGGCTGATGACAAAAAACGGTGATGCTTATTTGGCAGTTGATACTTACATTCTAGCGAATTTAAAAACAGAACCATTTGCTACAATTTTGGCAAAATATATAGATATTATGCAACTTGCAAAAGAGCTTGAAGCAGCACGTGGTGGAGCTAAAATTGATTCACAGACAGCTGATGAGACTTTGGAATCATTGTCAAAATATGGCATAGATTTAACAAAAGAGGCAGCAGAAGGGAAGCTTTCTCCTGTTATTGGACGGGATGAAGAGATTGCAAGAACGATGCAGATTTTAATTCGTAAAACAAAAAATAATCCTATGTTGCTGGGTGAACCCGGTGTTGGTAAAACGGCACTTGTTGAAGGGTTAGCACAAAGAATTCAAAGTGGAAATGTTCCAACATCACTGCAAAACAAACGTGTTATTGCACTTGATATGTCTGCATTAATTGCAGGTGCAAAGTATCGTGGAGAGTTTGAAGACAGACTTAAAGCTGTGATAGACGAAGTAAAAGAAAATGGAAACATTATTCTTTTTATTGATGAAATTCATACGATTGTAGGTGCTGGGGCATCCGAGGGTTCTATGGATGCAGCAAATATTTTGAAACCGGCTCTTGCTCGTGGTGAGTTACATACTATAGGGGCTACGACACTCAAAGAGTATAGAAAATATTTTGAAAAAGATGCAGCATTGCAACGTCGTTTTTTACCAATTTCTGTAGATGAGCCAAGTGTAAATCAATCTTTACAGATTCTTCGTGGAATCAAAGAGAGACTTGAATCACACCATAATGTAACTATTACAGACAGTGCTTTGGTTGCGGCCGCAAAACTCTCAGATAGATATATAGCAGACAGATTTTTACCTGATAAAGCGATTGACCTTATTGATGAGGCAGCAGCAGAACTAAAAATGCAAATAGAGTCTGAACCAAATGAACTTAGTGCGGCAAAACGTAAACTATCAGAGCTTATGGTAGAAAAAGAAGCACTAAAAATGGAAAAAACGCCAGCGAATGAAAAACGATTACAAGAGATAGAAAAAGAGCTTGCTGATGTCGATGAAAAGGTAAGAAAATTAGAATCTCAATTTCAAACAGAAAAAGAGGTTTTTGAAAAAATTTCTTCTATAAAAGGAGAAATAGAACAAAAACGTCGCGAAGCAGAACTTGCAAAAGGTAATTCTGAATTTAATCGTGCAGCAGAAATTGAGTATGGTGAAATTCCTAAACTGATTGAGCAGGAAAAAGAGTTAAATGAACAATGGGATAGAATGCAAGAAGCTGGAACACTGCTTAAAAATTCTGTTGATGAAGAAGCAATAGCATCTATAGTAAGTCGATGGACAGGTATTGCTGTGAATAAAATGCTTCAAAGTGAAAAAGATAAAATCTTACATGTAGAAGATGAATTGAATAAAACTGTTATAGGGCAGGGACAGGCAACCCATGCTGTCTCACGAGCAATTAAACGTAATAAAGCGGGTCTTAGTGATAAAAACAGACCAATAGGAAGTTTTCTTTTCCTTGGACCAACAGGAGTTGGTAAAACACAAACTGCTAAAACATTAGCAAAATTTTTGTTTGATTCTGATGAAGCACTCATCAGAATAGATATGAGTGAGTATATGGAAAAACATGCGGTATCTCGTTTAGTTGGTGCTGCACCGGGGTATGTAGGCTATGAAGAGGGTGGACAGTTAACAGAAGCGGTACGAAGAAAGCCTTACTCTGTAGTCCTTTTTGATGAGGTGGAAAAAGCACATCCTGATGTGTTTAATATGTTGCTTCAAGTATTGGATGATGGACGCTTAACAGACAATAAAGGCGTAACGGTTGATTTTTCAAATACTATAATTATACTTACATCAAACATTGCGAGTGATAAAATTATTACACATGCTGGAAGTGAAGAACTTGAGGGGATGGTAATGAGTGAGCTTAAAAAAGCATTTAAGCCGGAATTTTTAAATAGACTTGATGACGTTGTAATTTTTAATGCTCTTGGCCAAGATGAAATTAAAGGAATTGTAGATATTTTCTTTGATGAAATTGCAAATAAAGTTAAAGAAAGAAATATCGAACTTTCTCTGAGTGAAGCAGCGAAAGATTATATTGCTGAGGCTGGATTTGATCCTGTATATGGTGCGCGTCCTTTAAAACGTGCTTTATATGAAATAGTTGAAGACCGTTTGGCTGACCTTATATTGGAAGGGACAGTGAAAGAGGGCTCTCATGTTGATTTTACTGTACAAAACGGTGAAGTTGAGGTTAAGGTTTCTTAACTCTTTATATACTCTTCTATGCTAAGAGGTTTTCCAAGATGAAAACCTTGAGCATAATCTACACCCAATGCTGTTACTATGTCTAGAATTTCTTGAGAAGATACGAATTCTGCTATTGTTAAAATATTAAGTTTCCGAGCAAGAGCAGTAATTGTTTCAACCATTAATTTTGAATTTTGATTTTTGTCAATATTAGATATTAAGGAAGCATCTATTTTGATATAATCGAGGGGTAAGTTTAAAATATGCGAAAAATTTGAATAACCAGATCCGAAATCATCAAGTGCTATTTTAGCACCGTAAGAACGTACTTTTAAACAAAATTTGGAAACTGCTTCATAATCATTAAAATCTTCTGTTTCTAAAAGTTCAACTGTTAAGAGTTCATTGAAGTTGAAATCATTGAGAATATTGAAAATTTTTTCCATAGTATGTTCATTTTGTATATCATTAAGTGATAAATTTAAAGAACAAGGTATTTTATATTTAGAAATAGTATTGAGTGTATTGTTGATGATACGTTCAGTTATCTTGTAATATATTCTATGTGCTTTTGCAACTTCCAAGAATTTAAATGGTGAGATGATTTTTCCATCTTCATCTTTTAGTCTTACTAAAGATTCATATTTTACAGCTTTGTTAGTATCTTGAATTGGTGTAATTGGTTGAAAAAAGGATAGTATATTGTTGTTTTGTAAGGCTATCTTTAATTTTTTATGACAGACAATATCATCTTTGTATTTCTTGTCTAAGGCTTTGTTCTTATTAAATATAGATAATGGAATATTTTTCTTTTTAGCATCTTTTAATGCCATATCGGCATATGCCAGCATTTTATTTTTACCTGTATCAGCTATGCCACAACTCATCATAAATTGAAATGTTTGATCTTTGTAGGTAAAAACTTTTTTCTCATATTTTTGTAAAATAGCATTTATGTTATTTGTAAACATTTGTGTGTTTTCATTTATTTCATTGTCAGATATTATGACAAATTCATCTCCTCCAATATGGTATAAATGTGTTGAGAATCCTATTCCTTCTTCTTTTAAGAAGGTTGCTGTTAACTGAAGGGCAATATTTCCTACATCTTCTCCATAAACATCGTTAAATGATTGGAACCTGTCTATATTGAGTAGTGCCATACGTGTAAAAGTATGCGATAGGGCATCTGCTAAAAGTTTATTTCTATTAGGTAAACCAGTAATATGGTGAGTATAAATTCTCTTATGTAACTCTTGAGTTTTTTTGAAAATTTCTTTTTCTAAATCTTCATTGTATTTTAAAATTTTTTTCTGTGCTTCTTTTAAATCATTCTGGAATCTATTAAACTTGTAAATAGAAGAAGCTATTAGTAAAAAAGCTGTAAAAAATGAAAAAAGTAATGTGATTGAAATTTTTTTATTGTTTTCTTTAAGATTGCGAATCTTTGTATAGAGAATATCATTTGATAAATTTGTTAACGCCTTAGTGTCCTGAGAAAATTTTTGTATGACACTATTAAAACCAATAATAGCATCTTCTAAGTCTTCTTTATCTTTACCTTTTAATGCATTGACAATGGATTTTTCTATAATTTTATAAGATGAAACTCTTTTTTTTATGGTATTAAGCGTATTTATAAAAGTGATTGGAAGTGTATGTGTTGTTGAAAAATTATGGAGTTCATTAAGACTTTTATCTATCGAATTGAATGATTTTGTTATTTTTGTATCTGATAGCTTTTTATGTAAAAGAATATATTGGAGAATAATTGTTTGATTTTTTTTAAGATTATTGTTTAGATTTTTTGTAAAATAAGTAAGCTGTACTTGAACTTTATTTAAGTAACTCAAAGCTTGCGTATTAGTTTGAATATTTTGATAGCTTGCAACAAGAGAAGCTATCAAAAGAATAAAACTGATGATAAGCATACTATATATTTTAGATTGGGATTTCATGGTAGTTGAGTTAAAACCTCGCTTCTAAGCTAAGTGATGTTATATTTTGATTAGCATCCTTTTTTGCAGGTTCGCCAAAATGCCAACCGCTTCCTGTGTAATTTTCGTGCATATAAAGATAACTTACTTTAGCATTGAGGTATTTATGAAATTTCCATGTGGTGTAAAGCTCTCCTGCATAACCTCTTACTGCAAGTTTGTTAAATGTGTCTTCTGCTCCCTGTGTTGCACTAAACCAATATTTGCTTCCATAATTCAACTCTGCACCAAAATTAAAAACATTATTTAGGTTATATTTTGTACCAGTAAAAATAGAATAACCATTTTTTTGTAGCATACTGCCGCTTGCATAGTTGGCTTCTGTAAAACCAGTATACCCACCATTAGCTAAACCTACTCCATTTACATAGTGTGTTATTTTATAGTCATCTTTTGCACTAGTTGGATGAGGGTTTGAAAGAGCAGAATGGAGAAAAAGTGTTGCTTTTGAATCTAAAAATTCTTCTATATCTATGCCAAGTCCAAATGTAATCATCGTACCAAGATTATGTGCATTAGAAGAACTTACATCTGGACCGAGATATGGATGAGCTTTAAAGTTATTTAAAACATTGATACCGTATGAGAGTAGAGAATTTCCTAAAAAATCAAATCTAGAATCTCCATATAAGCCAATAATATCGGCATTATCAATATTTTCTCTGTTGCATTGATATGGATAAAATTGAGCTCGTAATGTATAAGGTTTTGCAAGAATAAATCTGAGATAATTATGTCTCGCAAATTTTTGTGTCAAAATAACTCCATATGTATTCATATTAAATACAAGCGCAGGGAAAAGAGAATTCCGTTTTTTGTTTTGTGCATATTGCATTGGAGTGCCTGCAGTTGTTGGAAGTAATCCAAAAGAAAAAGTAAGATGATGTTTTATTTTGTAATCAACATAAGCACGATCAACATCAAAAGCACTGCCTGAAGTGCCTGTTTTTATAGTAGAAGAAAGAATACAAAGCCTTTGGTTAGACTGTGAAGAGTTCATATATACAAGACGTCCATAAAATTTAATATCATCAAATGCTGCACTCATATTTAAACGAAAGCGAATAGAAGCGGCAGGACTATAGTGCTTGGAAAACTCATCACGTCGTTGAACAGTATTGAGGGGATTTCCTCCTAACGCTGGATTACCACCGATTGTTGTGTTCTCACCTTCAATTTTCCCTGTTTTATAATCAAATTGATCCATACGTAATAATAATTCCGGAGAAAAATTCACTTTATCAAGAATAGATTTCGTTTCTACTTTTTCTACTATATCCATATTATGATCGATACTCGCACTATTTTGTGCGGCCTGTTCTTTTAAGAGTTTGACTTCGGTCTCAAGCTGTTCAATTCTTTTGTTAATATCAATTTGAGAAGCCATCAGCATAAGAGGCAACGATAAAAGAAATATTTTTTTCATAGTTATAATCCTGGTACTATAGGTTGGTCTGAGTCTGCTGCATGTGCAATGAGATATGCCTCGAGTTTTTTTCTTGAAGCTTCATCTAAGGTACATAATTTATACCTTTTGAGATGTCTTGGCGAAGAAAAAACCCTTTTCCATTGAATAACTGCTTTTTCTCCTCCGTATAAATGTAGTTTCTTTGCTAAATACAAGGTTTCTTTGTTGTAAGAATGAGAATAAAGGCTTAAAGGAAGTAAAAATAAAAACATGAGATATTTCATCTGCTTTTCTATCCTTTTTTTAATTTGATTATAGCATATTGCCTTATTAATTTCAATATAAACCTTAACCACTCTTTAAGCAAAGTTTTTGTACACTTCCGGACTTAAATTAAATAAGGATATGTCGAATGAAAAGAACATACCAACCACATAACACACCTAGAAAAAGAACACACGGTTTTAGAGCTAGAATGGCTACTAAAAATGGTCGTAATGTAATTAATCGTCGTCGTGCTAAAGGTCGTAAAAAATTGTCAGTATAGGCGGATTTAACACATTAAAACTCCATAAAGAGTTTCAATATGTTTATAATAAAGGAAAAAATCAGCACTCAAATAGTGTAGTTTTATTTTTTCTTCCTCAATCAGGAGTACGCAAAGTAGGTTTCACTGCAACAAAAAAGCTTGGTAATGCAGTAAAACGTAATAGGGCAAAACGTCGATTACGTTCTCTATTTTGTGATCACTCAAATTCTCTCAAAGATGGTACATATATATTTGTTGCAAAAATAGGATTGTTTGATGCTTCTTATGAAAAACTCACAAATGATTTTACAAAGGTTTTAACTCGTGCGAAAACTTTTACTTAAGCTTTTGTGGTTATATCAGAAGTTTTTTACACTTATTGGCTTTGGTTCATGCCGTTATTATCCTACATGTAGCGAATATGCACGCCTAAATTTCGAAAATAATTCAATTTCAAGTGCTTTTTACCACTCTTTTACTAGAATACTACGTTGCAATCAATTTTTTGATGGCGGGATAGAATATCCACTCTTGGATAAACTTTCATTAAACCCCGTTAAACTTGAGATTGATGCTATAAAATATTGGCTGGTTCCAAATAAAAAAAACCGATATTACATCATAAAAAATTTTTCATATAAAGGGTAATTTGTGTTAGACAAAATGTCACCAAATCAAAGATTAATAGTAGCCGTACTATTGTCAATAATTTTTTTCGTAGGCTATACTGCGATATTTCCACCAAAAGAACAAAAGGTAGCAGAAAATGCTAAAACAGACAAAGTTGCATCACAAACAAACAAAGATGTTCAAACCAATGTAACAGAAACTTCTATAAATACTGTACCTCAAGAAACAAAAACTGCTCAAAGTGTATCAAGTAATATTGTTACAATTAAAAATAAGAATTTTATTTTAAAGATAGACACATTGGGGCGTATATCTTCAAAAGAGCTTCTTGAAGATAAATTCCGAAATGCTGATAACTTACATGCACAAGTGATTCCGAGTAAGGGTGTAAAACCTTTATATATTCGTTTTGCAGATCAAAAGATTAATGATGAAGCTACAAAAGTTCCATATACAGCAAATGTAAGTGAAATTTCACTGGGTGATAAGCCTGTGACAGTGACATTAACACAAAAATTACCGGCACTGACTGTAACAAAAGTCTTAACATTCTATACTGACGGTCATTATGATGCCAAAATTTCAACATCAAAAGATGTGAAACATTATGTATATTTGGGTGATAGACCGCATGTTTCTAAAAAACTTATGGCGGTTGCCGGTGCTATGGTTTATACAGATGATGATGTCGCACATATTATAGAAGATGGTGATGCAGAGGGAAGAAAAATATTTCAAGGCGTGAAACTTGTATCTTCATTTGATCAATATACGGCAATTATACTTTATGGTTTCACTAAAGATGCCAATATTGTAGTTGAACGTGGAAAAGATGACAATCCTGTTGTTTACCTTGAAGCATCAAAAGATGAAAATATTCACGGTTACATTGGACCAAAAGAGCATAAAGTATTAAAAGCAATAAATCCTGAACTGACAAATGCTATAGAATATGGCTGGTTTACTTTTGCTGCAAAGCCTTTGTTTGCTGTTCTTTCATGGTTACATAGTATTTTTGGAAATTGGGGTTGGTCTATTATTGCCTTAACTGCATTGATTCGTGCTGTTTTATACCCTTTGACATACAAAGGTATGGTGTCTATGCAAAAAATGAAAATGCTTGCACCAAAGCTTAAAGAGTTAAAAGAGAAGCATAAAAAAGATCCACAAAAATTAAATGCAGCTACAATGGAAATGTATAAAAAACATGGTGCAAACCCATTAGGTGGATGTTTACCAATGATTTTACAGATTCCTGTGTTTTTTGCACTCTATCGTACACTTTTAAATGCA
Organism: Sulfurimonas sp.; assembly: GCA_027013185.1. Classification (GTDB taxonomy): domain Bacteria; phylum Campylobacterota; class Campylobacteria; order Campylobacterales; family Sulfurimonadaceae; genus Sulfurimonas. The sequence continues at coordinate 8,984 of JALUXS010000030.1, read as the reverse complement.
GTTGAACTCCAAGGTGCTCCTTGGATTCTTTGGATTAATGACTTGTCACGTATGGATCCATATTATGTTCTACCTATTTTAATGGGTGCATCAATGTTCTTCCAACAACGTATGACACCAAATAATTTTACAGACCCTATGCAAGAGAAAGTATTTAAATATCTTCCGGTTATTTTTACATTTTTCTTTGTAACTTTCCCTGCTGGATTGGTTCTGTACTGGTTTACAAATAACCTTTTCTCAATTGCACAACAGTTTATGGTAAATCAACAGTTTAAAAATGCAGAAGATGCAAAAGTAGCAATTGAAAAAAATAGCGAGAAATAAAAATGATTAAAATAGAAGCAATAACTTTAGAAGATGCATTCAAAGATGCAGCCGCTGCACTTGATTGCTCTGTAACGCAGTTGGCTGTTGAAGTTGTGCAGGTACCAACGAATGGTTTTTTAGGTTTCTTTAAAAAGAATGCTATTATTGTTGCTACCATGAAAAAAGATGAGCTTCTTGAAAAAGAAGAACTCATAGTAACACAAGTTGAACCTTTGGTAAGCAAGCCAGAGCAAAATATTTTAAACGATACGATAATGCCGACTTCATTTGTAAGTGATCAAGATGAAATACAAGAAGATTTGGTAAGTGGGCTTGATTATACGGCAGATTATGATGATGAATATGATGATTCACTTGCCGAAGAAGTAAAACCTACTGTTGCAATAGATACAATAGTAAAAGAAGTAAAAGTTGAAATAAATAAGCTCTTTGCACAAATATGTTTTGAAATAGATACCATAAAAGTCTCAGCGTATGATAAAGAGACTTTGCTCATAGAATTTAAAGGTGAAGATGCAGCACTTTTAATTGGAAAAGAGGGCTATAGATATAAAGCACTCTCTTATATGATATTTAACTGGATAAATACAAAATACGATGTTCAACTTCGTTTGGAAATAGCAGAATTCTTGAAAAATCAGGAAGAATCTGTTGGACGATATTTAGTAAATGTATATGAAAATATAGACAGAGACGGTCGAGCACAAACAAAAATACTTGATGGTGTATTGGTTCAAATTGCACTTAAAGAGTTACGTGAACATTACCCAGATAAATATGTAGTTATCCGCTCTACAAAAGATGGGCTTAAATATATAATCGTTAACGATTATCATAACAACTAAATTATGACTGATACAATTGCTGCCATTGCAACAGCCAATGGTATCGGCTCTATTGCTATAATCCGTTTAAGCGGTGAGAAGGCTTTAGAGATTATAAAAAAACTTACATGTAAAAAAGATTTTACTCCAAGACACGCAACGTTAACCAATATTTACAATAATGAAAATGTACTTATTGATGAAGCTATTGTGATTTACTTTAAAGGTCCATACTCTTTTACTGCCGAAGATGTGGTGGAAATTCAGTGTCATGGCGGTTTTATCGTCGCACAAACTATTCTCAAAGCAACACTGCAAGCAGGTGCACGTCTTGCCAATGCCGGTGAATTTTCAAAACGTGCTTTTTTTAACGGTAGAATTGATTTGAGCGAAGCAGAAGCAATTGCACAGCTTATAGAAGCTAAAAGTGAAGATGCAGCTAAAATATTGGCTTCACAAATGAAAGGTTCACTTAAAGAGTTTATAGAACAGGTTCGTGATGACATTATTCATCTTTTAGCGTACAGTGAAGTAAGTATTGATTATGCTGAAGAAGATTTACCTGAAGATTTGGTGCAACAAATAGAAGCAAAACTCAATGAATTGTATAGACTGCTTGAAAAAACACTTACTGCTTCAAAATCACGTCAAGGACTTATGCAAGGATTCCGCGTTGCAATTATTGGTAAACCAAATGTTGGTAAAAGTTCTCTTTTAAATGCTCTGCTAAATTACAATCGTGCCATTGTTAGTGATATAGCGGGAACTACCCGTGACACCATTGAAGAGCAAGTAAAAATAGGAACACATCTTATACGTATTGTTGATACTGCGGGCATACGCAAAGCTGGTGATGAAATAGAACGTATAGGAATACAGAGAAGTTTAGAAGCAATTGATGAGAGTGATATTGTCATTGCTCTTTTTGATGCTTCACGCGAGGCTGATGAAGAAGACAGGCAAATTGTAGAACTTATGCATGCAAATCAAGAGCAAAAAAAGATGATTATTATTAAAAATAAAATTGATTTGGAAGAAAAATTTCATCTAGAAAATATGGTATTTGATTTGGAATTAAATTCTAAAGATGATGTGACAGTTTTAGTCAAAGAACTTGAAAAGATTATGGATAGAAATAATGTCAGTGATGAAATTATGCTTATTTCTGAGCGGCAAATTTCTGCTGTAGAAGCTACAATGCAAAATATAAAAGAATCATATGAACCTTTAAATGACCAAGAACTTGAGATTTTTTCTTTTCATCTTAATGAAGCGGTAAAAGAGATGGCAAGCATAACAAGACCTTTTGAAAATGATGAAATGCTCGATAAAATGTTTGGCTCTTTTTGCCTTGGGAAATAGCGTTGAAATATATTGCTATAGACCTGGGACTTAAACGTATAGGAATTGCCTACTCCGCACATAAAGATATCGTGACACCTTTACCTGCAGTAATAAGAAAAAATCGTAATCAGGCTTCAGCAGAAGTAAGAAAAACCATATTAGAATGGGAAGCAGATGCGGTTGTTATTGGCGTTCCTCTTGGGGGAAGCTCAGAAGAAGAGATGAAAAGACGCATAGCACATTTTATGAATCTTGTGGATTTTCAAGGTGAAGTTTTTTATCAGGATGAAGCAGGAAGTTCACTTGAAGCTGAGAATATGATGAAGGGTACAATAAAATATATTCGTGACGGCAGAGTCGATTCTCTCTCTGCCATGATTATTTTACAAAGGTTTTTAGCAAAAAATAATTTTAAAGATTAAGTGTTATTTAGCCATTATATAAACATTGTTGCTTGGGTTGGAAGCCTCTGCAAATCTCTCTTTGAGTTCTCTGTCAAAAGTTAAAATAAATACATTTGCATTTTGCAAGTTGGCATTTTGAAAGTTTTCTAAGAGTATGTCATCTGCAACATTTTTTCCATGGTCACATTTTATAAAATGAAAAGAATTGAGTGTTTTGCCATAATCATAAAGGTTTGCTTCCCATTCTGCTTTTTTTAAGTATAAAGAATCAGGGTTTGCCGCAAGAAAAATATTTTCGTCGCTAATGTTATAAGGGTCTATAATATCATTGAAAATGGAAGAGACACTTGAAAAGTTTTCTATATCCCAAAAAAGGTAACTTTGTTTGGCTTGTGATTTTTGTTTTTTATTAATAAGTTTTAGTCTTTTGGTAATATTAAAGCCTGAATGTGCCGTATCATTTATGACTTGAATACGCTTTTTTAACTGCTGTGCATCTTTTGTATTAAAATTTAAAATTTCTCCAAGTTCTATGTAAAAGTCTAAATTTTTTAATTCATTTTCTGAAGCACCTTTTTGATATTTTTTAAGTTTTGCCAGTTTAGCATTTGAAAAAACAAGTCTGATACTCATCTTTTCATGATTTGCATAGGCTTGTTTCGTTCTAAAAAAAATATCTTTTGCTTCTATAGTATCTGGAAAGGCTATAGAACCTCTGTATTTATACTCTATAGATATTTTTTGTTTGCTTAAAGACATTTAAAAAACTCGGCAGCTTCTTTTTCATCATCACTGAGTTTATCTGCTGCATATAAGGGGTCTTCTTGCATTATTTTTTTGATTTTTTCTTGGCAGTAGGAAAAAAGTACTTTTATGGCCTCTGTATCATTATCTAAAAAACCAAGACCGCTAAATTGGTAGGGTTCTTCTTGCTCTATGCACAAAAGTGTTCCTGCACACTCTTTTTCTAAAACATCAACCAGTGTTCTGTAATTTATATTAAATTCAGTAGCATTCCAGCCTATGTCTTCTAGCTCTTTATTGGCATATTTATCAACGCCGTCACCTGTTGTATCATCATAAGATGCACGAGGTGTATTCACTTTTATAAGTTCCTGCCAGTTTGAAAATGCTTTAATAAGGACTCTCTCCTCATCCTCTACAATTTGATAGTTTGCACCAAATATTTCCCCAAGAGAAGGTGCTTTACTCGGTGTAAGTGCATTGGCGGATTTTGGAGTATGTTTGCCTTGATAAATAAGAATCTCTTTTTCATCAAAAGGAGCATATATAATTTTGCCCTTTGTGTTGATACCATACTCTTTTGATGTGTTTATCGCTTGAAGGAGTTCTGTCTTATTCACTATAATAATTTCATTAAATAGATTAAATTTTTTCATTGTTTTTCCAACTGTTTTTTCATATTATAACAGAGTATGAGATTAAGTGAAAGAATTTATTTAAAGCTATAAGTTTACTCTAATAAAAGTTTTACCATATATAGAGTATAATTCGACAAATTTTTCAGGGGATTTAGCCCTTGATGCTTAAGGAAATGTAATGGCATTAAATGTTTACTATGATAAAGATTGTAATATTGACTTAATTAAAGCTAAAAAAGTAGCAATGATTGGATTTGGTTCTCAGGGGCACGCACACGCTGAAAACCTAAGAGACAGTGGTGTTGACGTTATTGTTGGTCTTCGTAAAGGCGGATCAAGCTGGGCAAAAGCAGAAGCAAAAGGTTTTGAAGTTTTAACAGTTGCAGAAGCTACTGCAAAAGCGAATGTTATTATGATTCTTCTTCCAGATGAAAATCAAGCTGAAATCTATAAAAATGAGATTGAGCCAAATTTAAATGCAGGTGATACAATTGCATTTGGTCATGGTTTTAATATTCACTATAGCAGCATTATTCCTGCTAAAGATATTAATGTTACTATGATCGCACCAAAAGCTCCGGGACATACAGTTCGTTCTGAATTTGTTCGTGGTGGTGGTATTCCTGACCTTATTGCTGTTGGAAACAACCCTTCAGGAACTACGAAAGAATTGGCACTTTCATATGCATCTGCTATTGGTGGTGGTCGTACTGCTATCATCGAGACAACTTTCAAAGATGAAACTGAAACTGACCTTTTCGGAGAGCAAGCTGTACTTTGTGGTGGTGTATCTTCACTTGTTCAAGCTGGTTTTGAGACATTAACTGAAGCTGGTTATGCTCCTGAAATGGCATATTTTGAGTGTCTTCATGAACTTAAACTAATCGTTGATTTAATGTTTGAAGGTGGTATCGCTGATATGAGATACTCTATCTCTAACACTGCTGAGTATGGTGACTATGTTTCTGGAAAACGCGTTATCAACGACGAATCAAAAGCTGCTATGAAAGAAATCTTAAAAGAGATTCAAGATGGTAGATTTGCAAAAGACTTTATTTTAGAAGGTCAAGCAGGATACCCTCGTATGCATGCAGAACGTGCAAATGACAAAGAAAAACTTATTACTAAAACTGGTAATAAACTTCGTGATATGATGCCATGGATTGGGGCAAACAAAATAGTAAACCAAGATAAAAACTAAAATAGCGACGCAATTTCTGCGTCGTTACGTTCGTTAGGTATGATTGTACCCTTCCTCACTAGACTCCTTGAATTTACATCACTCTTTTAGTTTTTATAAACTACATATTTGTTATAATCTTTTTAAAAATTGAGTATTTTTTCGCAACCCAGACTTAAGTAAAAAGAGAACCCTTGGCAAAAAGAATTTTTGTGACAGCTACTAATACCGACATCGGAAAAACATATACTACAAAACTGCTTTTACGCTCTTATGCCGCACGTGGTTTGCGTGTGGGGGTGATGAAGCCTATTGAAACGGGTGTAGTTGATGGATTTTGCCCAGATGGAAGTGAACTTTTGTCTTTGGCTAGGGAGTTAAACCCCGAATTTAAAGATATACAAATCCAAGATATTGTTCCCATTACTTATGAACTTCCTGCGGCACCTTTTGTGGCTTCAAATAATAAAACACTTGATATAAATAGTTTACATGTAAAGATGCAAAAACTAGAAAAACTATGTGATGTATTGATTATTGAAGGGGCAGGTGGATTATATGTACCTGTCGATGAAAAATATATGATGATAGATTTAATAGAGGAATTCAACGCTAGTGCTTTGTTGGTCACGCATTGTTCTTTGGGCTGCATTAATGATACACTTCTAAGTAAAAAAGCATTACAGGATAAAAATATTCCGCATATCGTAGCTTTTAACTGTAAAAAAGAAGACAGTAATTTTCTACATGTAAGCCTGCCTTATTTTAAGCAAAGTGGTTTTGAAGTCTTAAAAGTTACAGATGATATTGACACGCTGGGTCAACTCCTGTATAATTTGTAAATTAAACACCTGAGGATGATTATGCAGCATTTAATACGAACTGATGATTTTAGTAAAGATGAAATAGTAGAAATTTTGGCTGATGCCAAAAAATTCAGCGATGGTCGTTTTGAGAGAATTTTACAAGATAAAATAATAATTACACTTTTTTTTGAAAATTCTACCCGAACAAAAAGTTCTTTTGAAATAGCTGCTAAAAGACTTGGTGCAGAGATAGTGCATCTTGATGTTGCCAAAAGTTCTACAAAAAAAGGCGAAACTCTCGTAGATACGGCAATGAATCTCGATGCAATGGGCCCGCATGCCATAATAGTACGTCATGAAAATGCCGGCGTACCTCAAATACTCTCAAAATATACGCAGGCAAGTATAATCAATGCAGGTGACGGTGCACATGCACACCCTTCACAGGCTCTTTTAGATTTATATACCTTAACAGAGCATTTTGGTTCAGTTGCAGGCAAAAAAATTGCCATAGTGGGAGATATTAAAAACTCTCGTGTTGCAAATTCAAATATAGAACTTTTAACACGCTTTGGTATGGAAGTTATTTTGGTAGCTCCTCCTCATTTTTTGCCAAAAACAAGCTTAAAAACAACACACTATTTGGAAGAAATTATAGATGAAGTGGATGCACTTATGAGCTTACGAACCCAAACAGAGAGACACTCTTCACAGAGTTATGCTTCACTCAAAGATTATGCAAGTGATTTTTGCATCACAGAAGATCTTGTAGGTGAGAGAGATATTATACTTTTACATCCCGGTCCAGTGCATAGAAATATAGACATTAGCGATGCCATGCTTGAAGATAAACGATGCAAAGTTCTTGAGCAGGTAAGTAACGGTGTAAATATAAGAATGGCAATACTGAAAAAACTGATTGCTTAAATATGGTTTTTGAAAAAATAAATGCTTTGGCAAAACAAAGAAAGCCATTTTTATTTATGAGTGATTTTAAAGGGCAAAGGATAGAAGTTATTTTGCCTGAAGATTTAGAAAAAGCTGATATTGAGTTTTGTATAAATGAAAATTACAGTTATAAAAAGCATCCGCATCTTCTAAAAACCAAGTCTCTTGATTTTAAGCAGTATAAAAAAAAATTTAATGAAGTCATAGAAAAAATAAAGGCAGGTGAGACGTATGTTCTAAATCTTACACAGCCGAGTGAAATTCAGACACATCTCTCTTTAAAAGAGATGTATAAACTTGCTAATGCACATTATAAACTTCGCTATAAAGATGAGTTTATCTGCTTTTCTCCAGAAAAATTTATTCAAATAAAAGAAAATACAATTCATACCTTTCCTATGAAAGGCACGATTGATGCATCCATAGAAAATGCTGCCCAAAAGATACTCACAGATGCAAAAGAGATGGCAGAACATATTATGATAGTAGATTTGCTTAGAAATGATTTAAGCATTGTCGCAAGTGATGTAAAGGTGGAAAAGTTTCGATATATACAAAATATCCAAGCCGGTGAAAAACAACTTTTGCAGGTTAGTTCACATATAAGTGGTTCCCTCAAAGAAGACTGGCAAGATAATTTAGGCTCACTCCTTAAATCTTTGCTTCCAGCAGGAAGTATCAGCGGAGCACCCAAAAAAAGTACAGTGCAAATTATAGAAAATATAGAAGAGTATGAAAGAGGCTTTTTTAGCGGAGTTTTTGGTTTTTTTGATGGAAAAACTTTAGACAGCGGTGTAATGATACGCTTTATAGAAAAGAATGATGATAAATATTTTTATAAAAGCGGAGGAGGTATTACTTTGGATAGTAATGCAAAACTTGAATATAATGAACTACAGGATAAAATATATTTGCCTTAATTTTAGATTTTTTGGGTTATAATAGATGGAATATAAATTAAGAGGTTGGAGTAGTTATGTATATAGAAGATTTGAAGTTTTCATTGTGGGCTGATTTTATTGAAAGAGATTATCTTGATAATGAATTTAAAGAACTGATAGAAAATAAAATAATCAACGGAGCGACTTCAAATCCGGCTATTTTTAAAAATGCAATCTTGAATTCACCTGCATACAAGACACAACTTGCATCACTTGAAGGACTTTCCCCAAAAGAAAAATATGAAGCCGTAGCTATTTATGATATACAAAAAGCTGCAGATATTTTAAAGCCTTTATATGATAAAGGCGATGATGGTTATGTAAGCATAGAAGTTGATCCTTTTTTATGTGATGATACTGAGGCTACCATAGCAGAAGGTAAAAGACTTTTTAAAGCAATAAGTAGAGACAATGTTATGATAAAGGTACCGGCAACAGAAGCTGGTTATGGTGCTATGAAAAAACTAACTGCTGCTGGAATTCCTGTGAATGCGACACTGGTTTTTAAAAAATCACAAGCTATCTACTGTGCTGAAGCTTTTAAAGAAGGAACAGCACAGAGTGAAAAAAATGTTGCCACTGTTATTAGTATTTTTGTAAGCAGAATAGACCGTGCTCTTGATGCTACACTTGAAAAACATTCAATACAAACAGCTTTAACAGGCATTTATAATACTTCTGTTATATATGAAGAAATTGAAGCTATGAATGTAACGGGATGTAGGGCACTTTTTGCAAGTACTGGTGTGAAGGATGATTCTCTACCTCTTTATTATTATGTTGAAAAACTTTTGGCATATAACAGTGTAAATACAGCTCCTGTAG
>JALUXS010000029.1 GCA_027013185.1 Sulfurimonas sp. | reverse complement strand
GCACTAAAATTAAGTTTTAAGAAATTTTTATTTAAGAAGAGAAACGATGCCCCGAAGGGCTAACGTTTACAGGCGTGATTCGTAGCGTCTCATCATATAAAGACGTTTAAGCATTTTCTTACGAGAAGCAATTTTGAATTTCTTACGTTTTTCAGTCTCTGTTTCATGGAAACGACGAGCACGAGCTTCTGTAACGATTAAGTTACGGTCAACTTGTTTTTTGAAACGTCTGTAAGAAGCATCAAAGTTATCATCTGAGCGTAGTACAATACCAGGCATATCACATCACCCACTTTCTGTTTAAATTTGAAATAGAATTATAGCATAATTTTTAGAGCTATCCTATGCTTTTTGCAAAAATTTTAGTATAATCAAGCATTTAAAAATTATATGGAGACTTATGGCTAAGTTCTATTCTATATCTGTTGTACATGGATATGCTTTTATTTTATATTTAGAACAAAAAAATAAAAGTATAACTGTATTGGATAGTGAAGAGATAGAGTATGAAGAATTAGCTGCATATTGTAAAAATAAAAAAAATCTTCATGTAAGCGTTGAACAAAAAGTTGAATTTTCTGAAAATATGCAAGTTCCTGTAGCAATTGCCAGTAGCCGGAATGTTAAAAACTACCTTTTTTATAAAATTAAAGAGTCTAATCCAAATATGGATGTGTTGTTTAATTTTAAAAAGCTTCCAAAACAAAATGATGAAGAAAATGTTACTTATACTATAGAAGCTTTAGATGAAAAAGCTTATTTGGAGGCATTGAATTTTGTAGATGATTTTTCTAAAATCAAATCTGCGACAACAAGTAAATTTTCTTTATTGAGTTTGGCAAACAAATGTATAGATGCAGAGTATTATATATGTGTTTACACGCAGGCGACTACTGTTTTAGTCTTAGCAGTCGAGCAAAGAGAATTGATTTTTTCTCGTGCAACTACTATAGAATCACAAACCCCAGAAACTATGCAGATGGATATAGCTGAAAATATTACACAAACCATTTCATATATTTCTAATCAATTTAGAGATATAAAGTTCCAAACTTTAGTCTTATCTGGTTCTATCGCTTTAGATGATGTAATTGCACAACATATCGCAATGTTTAATACTCTTAATATATCTATTTTATACCCAAATACTTTTATACAAAATATAAATGCTGAAGAATCTCAAGAGCATATACTTTCTTTGGGCAGTGCATTGGTAGAAAAATCCAATCAGTTCCTGCCAAAGTTAATTTTGGGTGTCAAACAGTTCAATATTGTAGTTGCTGTTGGTATTATTTTATCTTCAATAATCTTGGTTTTTATGTTGTATTTGACATTTAACGCTTATGAAAACTATTCCGATTTAACACAAAAAAATCAACTTTTAAAACAGAGATATTTGTATGCACTTTCACATACGAAAATGCGTCCAAAAGAAGAATTAAAAAAGTATGAATACAATATATATATGACAAAAACATACCTAAAAGAGAGCCCGATTGATAAAATAATAGAGCTCAAACCTCTGATAACTCTTGTAAAGCCAAGTAAATTTGAGTATAAAAATGAAAAAGGTGTTATTTCGTTGAAAGTTTCTTTTGAAAAAAAATTTGGTGAACTTGTAAATTTATATAAGTTTGAAAAAGAATTTGACAGCAGATTTAATGCTATAAAAGAGAAGCTTAAAATTACAAAAAAAACTACAGTAGATTATAAACAACTACTTTATACCACCGAGATTACTACAACAAAAATGAAGTTGGCTAACCAAAGACAAAGGGCAAGAAGACAATGATGAAAATTACGCTCATTGCCATCAATATAGCTTTGGCAATATTTTTATACTTTTTAAATACATGGTATGAACAAGAAGATATACAAATTCAAAAAATAAATAAAAAATATGTCACTAATACCAGAAAGTTAAAAGAGATAGAAAAAATAGACAAATGGTTAAGTGCCAAGGTAAAACAAAACCTTACTATAATTCCAAAAGATTCTCAAAATGCAGATTTAAAATTGATTGCTTTTTTTGATACATATGCAAAAAAATATACTTTTCAAGTAGAAAAATTTATATATAATGATGAACGTGCACATTTTTTAAATATTAAATACTCTTTGCCAAGAGAGAATTATAAATATTTAGTACAGTTTATGCAGCAAAAGTATAAGGGTGGGTATAAAATACTGCAAAATTTTGCTGTTGATAAAGCTACACTACAAGGAGAATTGATTCTTGTGCAACCTTATCTCACAGCTAAAAAAAAGAAGGAGGCAATTGTAGATGATGTACCTAAGTAATAAACAAATGCTACAACTTGCAATACCCATTTTATTAGCAGTTGTGTTACTCTATTTTCAGGATGAAATTCTCACTTTTATGCATGAAAAACTGCCGCAACATACAATGAATAAAAATCATAGTATTAATGAAGAAGCAGATACCTATTTACGGTTGAGTAGAGATATGAATCTTTATAATGATATTGAAAATAATGTAAAAGAGAGAAAAATAGCTTCAGTGTGGATTAGCAAAAATTTTATTTATGAAAAGAAAGAATTACAAAGCGATACAAAAATTCAAAAAAACATAAAAAAGTATATTTGGAAACTCGAAGCTGTTTTTCCTAAGCATGATATGGCTATAATTAATGCACAGTTTGTGCATACAAATTCTGTTATCAATCAAGCAACAGTAATAAAAATAAAATTTGATAGTGTGTTACTAAAAACAAATAAAGGTTTACAATGGGTTCATTTGTTTCATTAGGTCTTGTGTTATTGTTATTTTTTAGTGGATGTACGCAAAACAGTCCAACGCCGCCAACAAAGAAAAAAGAAGATAATGCATCTGCAACAAAAGTTTTAAATGATTTTAAACACTATAATGAGAAGCAGAAAAATAATATTCCGCAGATGATTTTACCTTCAGTCTATGAAGATGTATCGGTATTTGATGGTGAGACTATCACGTTTAGTGCGGAGAAGGCAAACTTATATAAAGTGTTATACTCTATATCAAAAATAGCCGGATTAAATCTCATAATAGATAGAGATGTACAAAATAATATTCCTGTTACTCTCTCTGTAAAAGATGCAAATTTAGAAGATGTTTTACACATCATTATGCAAATGAGTGGGTGTTATTATATTTTAAGTGGGAATATCTTACATGTAAAAGAATATATGAGAAAAAGATTTAACATCTCTTATGTGCATTCAAATTCCTCCTTT
>JALUXS010000028.1 GCA_027013185.1 Sulfurimonas sp. | reverse complement strand
TTTGTCACCTTTTTTAAGAGCTGCTAACATCTCTTTTTTCTGTTTTGCCTCTTTTTGTTGAGGGCGTATGATTACATAGTACATAATCGCAATTAAAAATACGAACGGTAATAGTTGAGAAATTATTTCCATAGTTTCGGTTTCCTTGAGTAAAATTTTGGAGATTATACAAGAAATATACTAAATAACTAGTAAATTGAGTACAATTTCATTATGAAATATTTTATTCGACACCTTTTGACAGGATTAATCACAGCGCTCTTCTTTAGTGCCTTTATCTATTTAACATATTATGGTTTTACAAACAAACTACTGAACACTCTTTTAGGTATCAGTGCTTTTACACTTTTACTCTACGTTCCTAAACGCAGCATACTCTTTAGTGGGTTTTTTATTGGTCTGTTATGGTTTTACTGGATAGGATATAGTTTTAAGTATGATGGTGTAGGCTATATGACACCTTTTATAACTTTTGGATTTGGCTTACTTTACCTCATATTCTTTGCACCTTTGGCTTTTACAGACAAGCCCTATATCCGTGCTATTTTTTTATTTATTCTTAGTTTTGTAGAGCCCCTTGGATGGAACTGGATGAAACTAGAGCTTCCGTTTGTAAACAGCTATATTGGCGTTTACAAATATCAATTTATTGCCTTGCTTTTAGCACTTAGTCTGCCTGCTCTTATAAAAAATAAAAAGCTCAAAGCACTCCCACTCTTTTTACTATTGGCTGCGTTTAACTATGGCTACCCAGAACAACACGATGCACCAATTAAGATAAAACTTGTTGCAACGCATATAAAACAAGAAGATAAATGGCAAAGAAAAAACCTCTATCCAACTGTTAATATGATATTTAATGAAATTGACAAAGCAACAAAAGAGGGGTATGATTTAGTTGTATTTCCAGAATCTGTTTTTCCACTTTTTATGAATAAAAACCCTCTTCTACTCTCACAAGTTCTAGCGGCGAGTAAACATATAGACATCATTGCAGGTTCTCTACTGCGCCAAAATCATCTCAATTACAATGTCACCTACTTTTTTCAAAATCAAACATATAAAGTTGCAAAGAAGCTGGTACTCGTCCCTTTTGGAGAGTACATTCCGCTTCCCTCATTTATGAAAAAATTTATAAACGATACTTTTTTTGCAGGAGCGAGTGACTTTGTAACAGCCAAAAAGCCAACTGATTTTCTCATCAAAGGAGTAAAATTTAGAAATGCAATCTGTTATGAGGCAACTTGTCAGAAACTTTATGATGGTGATGTAAAATATATGATAGCCATCAGTAATAACGCATGGTTTGTCCCCTCCATTGAGCCAACCATACAAAAACTGCTTATGGAATACTATGGACGTAAAAATGGTGTAACGATTTATCATGCAGCAAATGCCGCGGGCACGGGAGTTATTAAGTAATTTTAGATATAATAAAGCTCTTACAAATAAAAAATCATTATAGAGGTTTATAAAATATGCTTAATTTAAAAAATCCAAATCTTTATTTAAACCGTGAAATATCATGGTTACAGTTTAACACAAGAGTTCTCAAACAGGCGCAAGATGAATCATTGCCACTGTTGGAGCGTCTTAAATTTTTGGCAATTTATGGTACAAATCTTGATGAATTTTATATGATTCGTGTTGCTGGATTGAAAAAACTCTTTTCAGCTGGCATTATTGTCTCAAGTGCAGATAGGCTCACACCTCTACAACAACTTCGTGAAATTAGAAACTATCTTCACCAAGAGCAGCAGGTCGTTGAACACTGCCGAAGTGAAATTTTTAAAAAACTTGAGCCACATGGAATTTCTGTAAAAATATATGATGAGTTAGATAACCAAGATAAACGCGCACTTAACCAATATTTTAATGAAAATATATATCCGGTAATTATACCTATTGCTATAGATGCCACACACCCTTTTCCTCATCTAAACAACCTTAGTTTTGGTCTTATTGTCAAGCTCCGAGATAGTGACAATAAAGATATAGAGCGTTTTGGAATCATCCGTGTACCTCGTGTTTTAGATAGATATGTAGAGCTTGAAAGTGGCACTTATGTTCCTATAGAGAGCGTAGTAGAGAAGCATGTAGAAGATCTCTTTCCCGGGTATGCACTTATAAAGTATGCTTCATTTCGTGTAACGAGAAATGCTGACATCGCCATAGAAGAGGAAGAGGCTGATGACTTTATGGAAATTCTTGAAGAGGGTCTAAAACTTCGTCGTAAAGGAGAGATGGTACGACTTGAAGTTGGTTCAAACGCAGATGAGGAAATCATCAACTTTTTTAATCGCCATGCGCATATTTACAAAGATGATATTTATACCTTTCATACATTTTTAAATCTCTCAAGTCTTTGGCAAATTGTCTCAAACAAAGATTTTGCCCACCTTTTAGCACCATCATTCCAACCAAAGGTACTGCCACCATTTGACAGCAATGAGGACTACTTCTCTATTTTAGAAAAACAAGATATTTTACTCTACCACCCTTATGATAGTTTTGATCCTGTTGTAAACCTGATTCAATGTGCAACAAAAGACAGTGATGTTGTCTCCATTAAAATGACACTCTACCGTTCAGGAACAAAATCTCCAATCGTCAAAGCACTTATTGATGCAAGTGAGAGTGGTAAGCAGGTAACAGTTATGGTTGAACTTAAAGCAAGATTTGATGAAGAGAATAACCTTATTTGGGCTAAAGCCTTAGAAAAATCAGGTGCTCATGTTATCTACGGTATTCAAGGATTTAAAGTTCATGCAAAAGCAGCACTTATCACACGCCGAAAAAATGGAAAACTCAAACAGTATGCACACTTAGGAACAGGAAACTACAATCCTGCTACTTCTAAAATTTATACCGATATGAGTTATATGACAAGTAAAGATGCTATTACAAATGACTTAACACGCTTCTTTCACTTCCTTACAGGTTTTAGTAAAAAAGGTAAACTTAATGAACTCTATATGGCACCATCTCAGATCAAACCAAAACTTCTCTCACTCATTCATAATGAGACAAGACAGGGAACAAATGGTCAAATCATTGCAAAAGTAAACTCACTTGTTGATGAGGATGTCATAAGAGCTCTCTACAAAGCCTCTCAAGCAGGTGTAAAAATTGACCTTATTGTTCGTGGTATCTGTTGCTTAAAGCCGGGAATTGAAGGTGTGAGTGAAAATATTCGTGTTATCTCCATTCTTGGAAAATATCTTGAACATGCCCGTG
>JALUXS010000027.1 GCA_027013185.1 Sulfurimonas sp. | reverse complement strand
TCTTAATAAACATATAACAGTAAAGATAACAATGCTATAAAAAGCGGATAAAAATAATAATAGTGCTTATATGAAAATGTTTCATGTTTTATCTTTGATTTTTCCAAACTGTCAATTTTTTTATATACTTCTTGCAGTTGTGTTGCATCAGATGCACCAAAAGCGACACCACCGGTCTCTTTTGCAATCTTGAGCATCACTGCTCTATTATATTCATTAGGTGCACCAATACCAATAGGATAAACTTTCACTCCTTCTTTTTTTGCCATATCTAAGGCAACATCAAGAGGAATTTTATCCGCCCCTACTGTTGAGTAGCCATCCGTCAGTAAAATGGCCACTTTCGATTTTGCTTTACTCATTTTGAGAAGATTCACTCCTTGTGCCAATGCCTCGTACAAAGCTGTATATTTTCCAGCCATACCAACTTGTAACTGAGAAACAATACGAGAGAGAATATGTTTATCATACGTCAAAGGAGATGCAATAAATGAATACGTTCCAAAGACAACCAATCCCATATTATCATTCGTTCTTTTATTTATAAAATCTTTTACTATTGACTTTACAACATCAAATTTTGATGCAGCAGGATTCATCCTATCAAAGCCTCTTTCACTCATTGAACCCGAAGTATCTAAAATCAAAGCTATTTCATGCCCGTGTTTTGGTTTAAGTTCATAAGGTTCATCTTTTACCGGTGACATTAATGCTAAAATCATCATAACTATACTCAGCCATTTTAAAAAGAAAAGCAATTTCGATGCAGAAACATTACTTTTCATAAATTGTGATGCATGTGGAAAGTACAGTGAAGGAAGTTTCATTTTACATATAAATTCACATGCAATAAAAAGGAATATAACAAATATTATTTGATAAAATTCAAAATATATACCATCAAACATCTATCATTTCCTTAAATAACTCAATAGTATGTATTGTATCTGCATCAAAATTTTCTACATCTTTTTTATATTTATACTGTTCTAATTTTTCTAGCATATTCTCATATGCTTTTTGATGACGTTGGCTGTCATCTGCAAATGTTGCCCCGTAAAGAGTCAAATCATAGGCTGCTTTTTTTGAATTTACATATTTTATAGCGTGCAACATTTTGAAATCATGGGCTCTTTTATTAAATATTTTTTTATTTTTGTACCATTTATATAGTAAATATATAAAGCCAGCCAATATAAGAGCTACTAAAATACAAACTCCAATAAAATAATACAGAGAATACTCATGTATCTCTATAAGCGGCTTTATATCATGAAGGGGAATACTGTTTTGATTTAAATTTTGCATTTATCTACCCTCAAATAATCTTCGTAAACTGACACCAACACTACTATCTGTATATACTTTTGTGAATTTAATTTGGTGTTTTCTAAATGTTGCATAAAGTTCTCTATCATGAGCCAAAACTTTTTTTGCATACTCTTTTACAGTTTGCGTGTTAAAATCACCTTCTAACACTGCCCCACTCTCGGGATCAACCAAGGAACTAAAGCCCATTTTTGGCGGTGTTTCTTCAAGTCTGTCTCGAACAATGACAGCAACGACTTCATGCTTCTTCGCCAACAATTTAAAATCAGGTATTTCAAAAAAATCTCCGACCACTATTATTAAAGATTTTCGCTTCAATCTTTTAAACAGAGTACCAGCCAAAACTTGATAATTTGCTTTTTTATTCAGCGGGTCAAAATTAACTATTTCATCTGTACTTTTATGTACCTGAGAGAGCTTTTTACTCGGTTTCAAGAAAACTTCCAATTTATCACTAAAGATATAAGAACTTAACAAATCTCCATTCTTAATAGTAGAAAAACTCAACATTGCTGAAATTTCCGCTATTACATCTTGTTTAAATCTTTTTGAGCCAAAATAAACACTTCCATTGAGCATTGAAGCTATGACAACATTAAGCTCTCTCTCTTCGCGAAAGATTTTTATATATGGTTTTTGTAGTTTTGCCGTAATATTCCAGTCAATATGTCGAATATCATCGCCAGGCATATACTCGCGAAGTTCTATAAAATCATAACCCTCACCTTGAAAAATCGATGGATTATTCCCAACCATTTCACTAAAAACTTGACGGCGGGCCCGTACAAGAATTTTTTGTAATTTATTCATTACAACGGCCTTATGGTATTGCTACAGTTTCAAGCACTTTTTGAATAAGTTCATCTGTTGTTATACCTTCCGCTTCAGCCTCATATGTAAGCACAATACGATGTCGCATCAACTCTTTTACAATATATGCAACATCTACAGGCGTAACAAAGTCTTTGCCTCGCATAAAAGCCATAGCTTTTACAGCTTTAAACATATCGATACTTACACGAGGTGATGCTCCAAATTGAATATATTCTTTTATATCTTCAAGCCCATACTCCTCTGGATGTCTTGTTGCATTAACAAGTTCAATCATATATGTTTCAACTTCTTCGTCTACATGTACATTTTTTACAGCCGTTTTAATCTCTTGTACTTCATCTTTTGTTAAAACAGGGGTAATTGTTTCAAAATTTCCACTCGAAATTCTTCTTGCTATTTCTAATTCTTCTTCTTTCGTGTTATACCCAACGACAAGTTTAAGCATAAAACGGTCAAGCTGTGCTTCTGGAAGCTGGTACACACCCTCTTGTTCTACAGGATTTTGTGTTGCCATTACAAAAAATGGCAAATCTAGCTGAAAGCTGGTATCACCTATTGTCACCTGCTTTTCTTGCATGACTTCAAGCAGTGCTGACTGCACTTTTGCAGGAGCACGATTAATTTCATCGGCAAGTAAAAGGTTTGTAAATATTGGTCCTTTTTTAATTTTAAACTGGTTGTTTTGCGGGTCATATATTTCTGCACCTAAAATATCTGAAGGAAGTAAATCTGGTGTAAACTGCGCACGTTTAAAGTCTAATCCTAACGCTTTTGAGAGTGCATTGACCGTTGTTGTTTTTGCAAGCCCGGGAACACCTTCTATTAAGATATGTCCCTCACATAAAAGTGCTATAAGCAAAGAATCTATCATTTTTTCCTGACCAACCACCACTTTTGCGACTTCATTTTTTACATTTTGTATTTTATTAAGCATTATTATACCTTATATTAATATTTCTTTTTAAGTATTAATGTAAGTATATTCTTAAGAAGTAAATGGTTACTAAATACCTATATTTAACACTTCGTCTATTCCTTGTAGTTAAAAAGCATTAAATTATACAAAAAAATATTTATAAAAAGAAATTTACAAATTTATGAACCTTTTTCTTGACATATCAATGATATTTGCCTATAATTTCGACCTCTTAACAATAAGAGGCAAACGTCTTGTTAGCTCAGCTGGTAGAGCACGTCACTTTTAATGATGTGGCCGATGGTTCGAATCCATCACAGGACACCATTTTTACTATATTTTTGGCCCCGTCGTCTAGCGGTTAGGATCCATGGTTTTCATCCATGTTACAGGAGTTCAATTCTCCTCGGGGTCACCAACTTTTATTAACAATCACTATAAATCAATACTTTTTTACTTTATTCTATTATACTTTAGACTTGAATTAGCGTATAATAACGCAATGGAGTTTGTAATGCAAAAATATAAATGTGCTTTTTGCGGTCATATATATGACCCTGAAATTGGTGATGAGAAAGGTGGGATTCCCCCAGGAACAGCTTTTGAAGATTTACCAGATAATTGGAAATGCCCTGGATGCGGTGCGGAAAAAGAATATTTTAATCCTATAGAAGACTAGCTTAGTGCAAAGAGTAGTGAATCGGTACGTTAAGTATTAATGGTTTTGATGGTTTTGGAAATTGACCGGAAAGTTCAGCTATAGTCTTCACTGCTGCTCGCGTTAAAATGCCGCTACTTGATGAAAGTGTACTAATTTGTGTTACAGTAGCATCTACATGTAAAACAAAACGTACGGTAACATCACCCTCAATTCCTCGTTTTCTAGCTCTTCTTGGATAATATAAATTCTCTTGTATCAGTCTCGCAATTTGTGTAAGATTATTTTTTAAATATACTTCTTTGGCACTTTCTTTCTTTTGAACGATATGTGGCACTGTTGCTGTTTCTTGTTTTTTTTCTTCTGTATTTTGTACAGGTGTAACAACTTTTTCTATTACAGGAGTTGTTTGGGCTACTTTGGGTTTCTTTTTTACAATTTTCGGCTTTGTTGTAGTAAGTTTCTTCACTCTTTTTTTGTAAGAAGTTTTTACTTTTTGTATCTTTTTTAGATGTGATATACTTTTTTTATGAAGCTTAGTTTTTTTGTCAATAGCAACAATAGGAGTAATATGTTGAAGATTCACACAGATTTTTTTCTCTTTTGCGGAGGGCTTGATAGATGAGAAAAAATATCTATATAAACCAAAGAGAGTTAGCAAAATGCTCAGATGGATAATAAGAGAGAAAAATAGAGATTTTGAGTGATTACGCATAAACAAATAGTATCAAAATCTCTGTTACAAAAGTGTTAAATAGCACGCTTAAATTCTGGGTATGCTTCAACTCCAACTTCATTGACGTCAAGTCCTTCAACCTGAACATCATCTTCTGCTCTAAATTTTACGATTTTATTGATAATATAAATAACGACAAAAGAGCTAACAAAAGCAAAAATACCAATAACAATAACACCCTTTAATTGTGCCATCAATGAAATCTTATCAACAAAAATCCCCACAGCCAAAGTACCCCATATACCATTAACTAAGTGCACAGAAAGAGCTCCAACAGGATCATCAAGTTTTAACTTATCAAATACCGGTATAGCGAAGACAACAAGTGCACCACCAATAGCACCGATAAGTATAGGTGTATATATATCATATAAATCAGGACCTGCGGTAATAGCCACCAATCCTCCTAATGCACCATTAAGTATCATGGTAATATCTAAAAGTTTATAGCGTACATACATAATAATAGCCGCTATGATTGCTCCGGCAAGTCCTGCTGTATTCGTATTCATAATAGTTTTTGCAACCGTATTTGCATTTTCTACTGAAGATATAGAGCCAACACTCCCTCCATTAAACCCAAACCAGCCAATCCATAAAAGGAGTGCCCCGAGTACAACTAAAGGGATATTTGAGGCAGGAACAACTTTTATTTTTCCATCTTTATATCTACCTTTACGTGGTCCCATAATTAAAATTGCGGCAAGTAGTGCCCAACCACCAGTTGAGTGAATAACAGTAGAGCCCGCCAGGTCATGCATATTAATATTGAAAAGTGTTCCGGCAAGAATATTTGTTCCCCAGCTTACATTTACAATAAGTGGATAGATTATAGCGCCCATGACAACTGTAAAAATCATTAAAGGCATAATTTTAACACGTTCACTGACCCCACCACTCATAATATTAACTGTTTTACCGACAAAAGCCATTTGAAATAAAAATGCTGCCCATATACTCATAGATGCATTTTCCCATGAACCAAAAGCAACCGTGTAACCAATAAGTAAAAAAGACATAGAGGCAACAGCATAAATCATAGTATTTACAGTTAAAACAGAAGAAACATTCTTTGTTCGTACTAAACCTGCTTCAAGCATTGCAAACCCAGGAACCATAAAAATAATAAGCACCATGGCAAACAAGGTAAAGAAAGTATCTATAATATATTTAAAATCAGCTTCTGACATTAATAATCCTTAAAGTAAATTAAGAGCTGAGTGTATCAAAAATTAGATATTTTAAAAATTAAATGGGAGATTTAAGAAGGTTGCATATGCAAAATGCATATGCAAATGGGAAAGATTGAAACTATATTGCTTCTTCGTTAGTTTCACCTGTACGAATTCTAATGATTTTTTCAATATCACTAACAAATATTTTACCATCACCAATTTTACCAGTACGTGCCGCTTCCACAATTGTAGAAGTAACTTGTTCTACCATGCTTTCAGCAACTACCATATCCATTTTGATTTTTGGTAAAAAATCAACTACATATTCTGCACCACGATACAATTCACTATGGCCTTTTTGACGACCATACCCTTTTACTTCACTTACTGTCATTCCATCAATACCAATTTCAGCCAATGCATCTTTTACATCTTCTAGTTTAAATGGTTTAATAACCGCTTCTACTCTTTTCATTATTACTACTCCAAAAAGTTTTATTATTTCTCAATTGTAACCATATTTAATTACAAAATCAAGGCACTAATCTCATAAAGAGATTAGTTATTCATATATCTTTCACCTTGAATCGATTCATCAAGACCCATAGTTTCTTCATCTTCAGTAACACGTGAACCACCGGTTAGAGCAGTAGCAATGTAATAAACAACTACAGTTCCAACTAAAGTAAATAATCCTACCACGACAACAGATTCAGCTTGAACCATAAATTGTCCCATTCTGTCACCTGATGCTTTAAGTGGGCCATCCCATAGTAAATCATTGTCTTTTACAGCTAAAAGACCAGTTGCAAGCACACCAAAAAGACCAGCTAAGAAGTGAACACCAAATGCATCTAAAGAATCATCATAGCCAAGTTTCTTTTTAAGTACAGTAACACCCCAGAATGCGAACAATGTACCAAAGATACCAATGATAAATGCACCACCTACACTCACAAAACCAGCAGCAGGAGTAATAGCAATAAGGCCAGAAACAGCACCAGTAGCAATACCTAAAAGTGTTGGTTTTTTATACACAATCCACTCAGCAAGCATCCAAGTAATAGCAGCTATAGCAGTAGCAATAGTTGTTGTCAAAAATGCGACACCAGCAATTGCATTTGCACCAAATGCAGAACCTGCATTAAATCCATACCAACCAAACCATAAAAGAGCTGCACCAAGTGCTGTAAGTAAAACAGCAGCAGGTTTCATTGCAGATTTAGGATAACCTGCACGTTTACCAACTAAAATAGCAAGTACTAAACCAGCTAAACCACCATTCATATGAACAACAGTACCACCAGCAAAGTCTAGGGCACCTAAATCAAAAAGAAACGCACCGTCTCCACCCCATACCATGTGAGCAATAGGAGCATAGACAACAAGTCCCCAAATAGCTACAAAAACCAACCAAGTTGAAAATTTAATACGTTCAATAACTGAACCTGAAGCTATTGCAACTGTAATAGCAGCAAAAGTACCTTGAAATGCAACAAATACATATGTAGGATATGTCCCACTTAAATCATGCCAGCTAATTCCATTTAAGAAAACGTTAGAAAAACCTCCCATTACATTTTGAACTGCAGAAGATTCTGCTGTACCAAAGGCAATTGAATACCCTGCAACAATCCAAACAACAAATGCAACAACAAATGCACCAAAAACCATTGCATATGTATTGAGCACATTTTTACTTCTTGTCATACCAGCATAAAAAAGTGCAAGACCTGCCGGTGTCATAAGAAGTACTAATGCAGTTGACATCATCATCCACGCTGTATCTCCCGTGTCTAATACCGGAGTATCCTCCGCTAATACCATTGTTGGTAAAGCAAAAATTAATGCTAAAAACCATTTCTTCATGTAAGTCCTTTTGTAGAATATTTTCAAGGCGTAGTATAGAATAAAAAAGTATTATTGATTAAAATAAACTGATTAAAAATTAATCAGCCATATCACTTTTCAAAGTTTTTTCAAATTGCATAAAAGTTCATCATCTTTAAACATTTTATTAAGCCAAAATAAGATAATATATATAAATTTTAATTTTAGGTGTTTCAATGAGCAACTTGCTAAACAATGACGATATACAAAGTATAAATATAGAAGAAACTCTTCAAAACAGCTATCTTGACTACTCAATGAGTGTTATAGTTGGACGTGCTTTACCCGATGTTCGTGATGGGTTAAAACCAGTCCATAGAAGAATTCTCTATGCAATGGATAAACTCAACCTCTCTTTTGGTGCAAAATACAAAAAATCTGCACGTATAGTCGGTGATGTAATCGGGCAGTACCATCCTCATGGAGATACCGCAGTTTATGATGCACTCGTACGTATGGCACAAGATTTTTCAATGCGTATGCAACTTGTAGACGGTCAAGGAAACTTCGGTTCAGTCGATGGAGACTCTGCTGCTGCTATGCGTTATACGGAAGCACGTATGACAAAGTATTCCGGTGAACTTCTTAAAGATTTAGAAAAAAATACTGTTAATATGATAGACAACTATGATGCAACAACAAAAGAACCTGATGTTATGCCGACACGCGTACCAAACCTACTTATTAATGGTTCTTCAGGTATAGCAGTTGGTATGGCAACAAATATTCCTCCGCATAATCCTACAGAAATTATGCATGGACTTAAGGCTCTTTTAGAAAATCCAAATATTACCCTGCCTGAAATCATGGAACATATCAAAGCACCTGATTTTCCAACAGGCGGTATCATTTTTGGTAAAAAAGGCATTATGGATGCTTATGAAACAGGGAGAGGACGTATTAAAGTACGGGCTAAGACACATATTGAGAAAAAAGGAAATAGGGATGTCGTTGTCATTGATGAACTTCCGTACCAAGTCAATAAAGCTCGCCTTATAGAAAATGTTGCCAATCTTGTAAAAGATAAAATGATAGACGGTGTGAGTGAAATTAGAGATGAATCAGACCGTGATGGTATGCGTGTAGTAATAGAACTTAAACGTGATGCAATCAGTGAAATTGTTTTAAATAATCTTTTTAAACAAACAGCTATGCAAACTACTTTTGGTATTATCATGCTATCTATATTAAATCAAGAGCCTAGAATTTTTGGTTTAATAGACATTTTAAAACATTTTATTAACCATCGTAAAACTATTATTATCCGTCGTACCATTTTTGATCTTGAAAAAGCAAAAGCACGTGCACATATTTTGGAAGGTTTGAAAAAAGCAATAGATATTATTGATGACGTTATTCGCGTTATTCGTGCTTCAAAAAATGAAGAAGAGGCAAGAGAAAACCTTGTTTCAGAATTTGATTTTTCACAAATTCAAGCTGCAAGTATCGTAGCAATGAGACTGGGTCGCCTTACTGGTCTTGAGATAGAAAAAATAGAGAATGAACTTGCAGAGCTTATGAAACTCATAGAGTACCTAGAATCAATCCTCAAAAGTGAAGAAGTACTTCACACCATTATCGGCGAGGAATTTGATGAAATTCTTGCTACATATACAACACAAAGAAGAACTGAAATAGAAGATGATTATGACGACATAGATATTGAAGATTTAATTCCAAATGAGCCAATGGTAGTGACTATCACGCATAGAGGCTACATTAAAAGAGTTCCTTTGGCATCTTATGAAAAGCAAAAAAGAGGAGGGAAAGGTAAAACTGCCGTTACAACATATGAAGATGACTTCATTGAAAACTTCTTTACATGTAATACGCATGATACACTTCTTTTTGTAACAGACAGAGGACAACTTCACTGGTTAAAAGTTTATCGTATTCCAGAAGGTAGCCGTACTGCCAAAGGAAAGGCTGTTGTAAATCTTGTAAACCTTGTAGCTGATGAGCAAATTCAGTCTATCATTCCAACTAATGATTTCAGCGAAGAAAAATCATTGGTATTTTTTACTAAAAACGGTGTTGTAAAACGTACAAATCTCAGTGAATTTAGTAATATTAGAAGTAATGGTGTAAGAGCTATTGTATTGGATGATAATGATGCACTTATTACGGCTAAAATAGCAAATAGAAGTATTAAGTATCTTTTCATTGTTACAAAACTGGCACAATGTATAAAATTTGAAATTGAAAAAACCCGTGAACAGGGAAGAAATACTCGTGGAGTAAGAGGAATTAAGTTTAAACATGACGGTGATGAAGTTGTTGATGCAAACATAATTGCAAGTGATGAACAAGAAATTCTTGTCGTAGCAGAAAAAGGTATAGGTAAACGTACTGATGCTGGAGAATATAGACTTACAAACCGTGGTGGTTCTGGTGTTATAGCTATGAAAATGACAACAAAAACTGGTAAATATATAGTAGGTTGTTTAATGGTAGATGAGGGAATGGATATGATGGCCCTTACAAAAGCCGGAAAAATGATACGTGTTGACATGCAAACTATTTCTAAATCAAGTAGAAACACTTCAGGTGTATATATCGTAAAAGGTGATGAAGTTGCAAGTATTTCACGCTGTCCAAAAGAAGAAAAACCTGAAGATGATGAGCAAATCAATACTTCTTCGTTAGAACTGGAATAATAATTGCTGTATACAAAATATAAAATTTAGAGTTTTAAAACTCTTCTCGTAAGGATGTTCTATGAAATACTCTTTAGTATTGCTAACTTTACTTAGTGTTGGATCTTTTGCAGCCGGTGTTCCTGTGCAAAAAATGCAATCTACACAAACTATTGCTACACCAACAGAAACTACAATAAATGTAGTATGTCCTCATCAGGGCACCAAAGCAAAAGAGGTTGTTGCAAAAAAAGCACCCCAACACAGAGAGAGTGCGGTCTTAGCAGAAGACAAGCCTCTTTTAATTAGTGTTGTTGGTCAAGGTGTTGCACCTGTGAATACAACATCACCGGCACAGGCGTATGCTCTTGCAAAACGTGCTGCAGTTGCAGATGCATATAGACTTATTGCTGAAAAAGTTAAAGGTGTGCGAGTAGATGGACAAGACCTCATTAAAAATATGATGGTAAAACGTTCTACTGTCAGAACATCAGTTGATGCAATGGTAAGAAATGCAAATGTAGTTGAAACAACTTTTAAAGAGGGATTATGCGAAGTAGAGATGGAAATAAAACTTTCTCACTCTCAGTTTGCTCAATAATTCTTTTTCATTCATTAGCACTCTGTGCTGATGAATATCTTATTTCTTACAGGTATCTTGTGCGAGATGCACAGCTTTACAAGGAAACTCTTTCTATTTCTCACGCCATGCAAAAATGTACAGGTGTCAGTACAAACAGCCTTATCTTACAAACAAACAACAACAAAAATTTGAAACAAATTATTTCTTTAAAGAATGAAAAATTTATAGCTTATGTACATAAACTTGGGCTCAATGTGAAACATAGGGAAAAAACTTCCAACTTTCAAAATACCTCAACAACAATTTTAACACTTAAGACAACCTGCTTCAAAGTCGATTTTAATGATAATTTTGCTAAAATTACAGCCTTAAAAACAGCCGAATGAATAGGACTTTTTGTGAAAATAGCAATAGTAGAAGATGATATTAATATGCGTAAATCTCTTGAAATTGCTATGAGCGATTACAAAGAGTTCGAAATCAAAACATTTAAAAATGCAAAAGATGCACTCAAAGCACTTGACAGCAGTTTTGAATTAGTTATTACAGATATTAATATGCCTGGAATTGATGGTATTGAGTTTGTCAAAGAGCTAAAAGGCAGATATGAAGTTATCATAATGACGGGGAATGCGACACTGAGCCGCGCAATCGAATCAATTCATCTTGGCGTAAAAGATTTTTTACTTAAGCCTTTTGATATTGATGCACTTATTGATGCTATTAAACGTGAAGCGACTATTCAAAAAGTAAAAAAATCTATAAAAAAAGTCAAAAAAACAACAAGTGATTTTTTGGGTTCGTCTGAGGCACTCAAAAAAGTTTTATCAATGGCAGACAAAGCATCAAAAACAGATGCAAGTATATTGCTTTTAGGTGAAAGCGGCGTAGGAAAAGAAGTGTTTGCTTCATATATACATAAAAATTCTCCAAGAGCGAAAAAGCCTTTTGTTGCTATAAATATGGCAGCAATTCCTGAAAATCTAATAGAAAGTGAGCTATTTGGATTTGAAAAAGGTGCTTTTACAGATGCAAGTGCAGCAAAAGCAGGTCAATTTGAACTTGCACAAGATGGTACACTTTTCCTAGATGAAATAGGAGAAATGCCTTATGCAGTTCAAGCAAAATTACTTCGCGCACTACAAGAAAAAGAGGTACGACGTCTTGGCTCATCAAAAGCTATAAAAATAGATATAAGAGTTATCTCTGCTACAAATGCAAATTTAGATGAAAAAATAAAGAATGGTGAATTCAGAGAAGACCTTTACTACAGACTCAATACAATTCCTCTACACATTCCACCATTACGAGAGCGAAAAGATGAAATTTTAGATATAGCAGAAGCGATGATTGTACAAAATTGCCAAAAGTACAAATTTGAATCAAAAACATTATCACCACAAGCAAAAAGTGAACTTTTAGAATACAGCTGGCCAGGCAATATAAGAGAACTCCTTTCTGTTATAGAGCGTGCAATTATACTCAGCGAAAGTCAAGAGATACAAAAAGATGAACTCTTTTTACATGTAAGAAAATAAAATTGGAGAAAATATAATGAAAAAATATAATGTAGCAGTTATAGGTGCCAATGGTGCAGTAGGTGAAGAAATTTTAAGAGTTTTAGAAGAAATTGATTTTCCTCTTAATAAATTAATACCTTTAGCAAGTGCGAGAAGTGTTGGAAAACAGGTTGAATATAATGGAGAAAGCATTGATATTTTAGAACTTACAAATGATGTGTTTATACAAGAAGATGTAGAAATTGCTTTGTTTAGTGCTGGGGGAAGTGTCAGTGCAGAATTTGCACCTGCCGCAGTTGCTGCAGGTGCTGTTGTTATTGACAACACATCTCACTTTAGAATGGATGAAAATGTTCCTCTTGTCGTAC
Organism: Sulfurimonas sp.; assembly: GCA_027013185.1. Classification (GTDB taxonomy): domain Bacteria; phylum Campylobacterota; class Campylobacteria; order Campylobacterales; family Sulfurimonadaceae; genus Sulfurimonas. Next base: position 4,812 of record JALUXS010000027.1, on the reverse strand, counting down.
CTGAAGTTAATCCTCAAGATATTGCAAAGTGGAAAGATACAGGCATAATCGCTAATCCGAACTGTTCAACTATACAAATGGTTCAAGCACTTAAGCCACTTGATGATGCTTATGACTTAGTGCGTGTTGACGTAGACACTTATCAGGCAACAAGTGGAGCCGGAAAATCTGCTATGAAAGAGCTTGTTAATCAAATGCAGGCATTTTTTGCATTTAATCTTGATGAAGCAGAGCACAAAGCATTTAACCAACAAATCGCACTCAATGTTATTCCTCAAATAGATGTTTTTACAGACAATGGCTATACAAAAGAAGAGATGAAAATGGTCAATGAAACAACAAAAATTTTACACAAAGAAGTTGCTCTTAGTGCTACTTGCGTTCGAGTACCGACACTCCGTGGTCATGCTGAATCTATTACAATGACATTTGATTCTCAGATAGAAGCTAATGAAGCAAGAGTTATACTCAGTAAAGCACCAAATTTAGTGATTTTAGATAATCCGGATGAAGCACTCTACCCTATGCCTGCAACATGTATAGATAAAAATGAAACATTTGTTGGACGTATTCGAAATGATTTATTCTCAAACAATATGCTTCATATGTTTATCGCTGCTGACAATCTCAGAGTAGGTGCAGCTACAAATGCGGTAAGAATAGCTCAAAAATGGATAGAAATGCAAGGCGAAATTTAAATGATAGAAAGAATATTTGAGAGTGGACTTTGGGCTTCTCGATTTATTGTTATACTTGCAGTTATATTTGGGCTTGTTGGTGCTATCGCTCTTTTCATAGTAGCAAGTTTTGATGTATATAATACGGCAAAAATGGTGTTTAATGTTTATATAAACCATACACATCCACAACATTTTCATGAAGATGTTGTCGGCGGTATCATTGGTGCGGTTGATTTATACCTCATAGGCGTCGTTATGCTTCTCTTTTCATTTGGATTATATGAGTTGTTTATTTCAGATATTGACCCTGCTAAAGGCAATGAAAAAGAGAATAAAATTCTTGCTATTCATTCACTTGACCAGCTAAAAGACAAAATTTCCAAAGTTATTGTTATGGTATTGGTTGTAAGTTTTTTCCAAAAAGTAGGACATACTGAATTTCATGGTGCATTAGAGATGCTTTATCTTGCACTCTCAATCACAGCGGTATCCGTTGGTTTATACTTTTTGGGTAAAGTTGGAAAGCATTAAATTATTTAATTATAGAAGGAGTGAAGATGGGAATAAAAATTAAAATTCAATCTAGGGAGGCATTCAATGCCAACTCGTAAAATATTTGTAGACGCATGTTTTGGAAAAGAGACTCCATATACTCCGGTATGGATGATGAGACAAGCCGGTCGTTATTTACCGGAATATATGAGTGTTCGTGCCAAAGCAGGTGATTTTTTAAACCTATGTCACAACCCTGAAATGGCTTGTGAAGTTTCCTTACAGCCTGTTGATATTGTTGGGGTAGATGCTGCCATTATGTTTAGTGATATTCTTGTTATTCCTGATGAAATGGGTATGGATTTGTCTTTTGTTAAAGGTGAAGGTCCAAAATTTTCTGACCCGATTAAAAATGATGAAGATATTGACAGACTCATAGGCGGAGAAGAAGCTGCAAGCAAACTTACTTATGTGTACGATACAATTAAACTCATTAAAACAAAACTAGCAGATGACAAAGCACTCATTGGATTTACAGGATCACCTTGGACACTTGCGACATATATGATAGAAGGGCAAGGCTCAAAGACCTATAATATTTGTAAAAAAATGATGTATTCTAATCCAAAATTACTCCATAAAATTCTTGCAAAAGTAACAGAAGTCGTAAAACTTTATATGCAAAAACAAATAGAAGCCGGCATAGATGTTGTACAAATATTTGACTCATGGGCAGCTGCAATTGAACCAAATAAATATGATGAATTTTCTTGGAAATATATGGTAGAAATTTCCGAATATTTGAAAGAAAAGTATCCACATATTCCTATTATCATCTTTCCTAAAGGTGTACCTGCATTTTTAAATGATGTATATGGAAATTTTGATGTTTTTGGTGTAGATTGGTCCACACCTATGGAATTAGCCAAAGAAAAACTTGGAAATAAATATATACTTCAGGGAAATATGGAACCATCTCGTCTTTACTCTAAAGAAGCTACAACTGAGGCAGTACAAGAGATTCAAAATGTTATGCAGGGTAAACGTCATATATTTAACTTAGGTCATGGAATACTACCAGATGTACCAGTTGAAAATGCACAGCACTTCATTAAAGAGTGCCATCGTGTCAGCACAAAATAACATTATTTTTGGGCCTATAAACTCACGCCGTTTTGGTATGAGTTTGGGTATCGACCTCTCCCCTGCTAACAAGCAATGTAATTTTGACTGTTTGTATTGTGAACTCGCTCCAAGTGCAACTGTAAATAAGCAGACGCAAACTATTTGTGTTGCAGATATAATTACAGCGCTTAAAAAACATCTTCATGATAAAATTGATGTTATAACATTAACAGCGAATGGGGAGCCTACTCTTTACCCATATCTTGATGAACTTATTGATGCTATTAATGAAATAAAGGAAAATACTCAAACACTTATACTTACAAATAGTGCAACTTTAGTAAATGAAAAAGTTTTTGCTTCTTTGTTAAAACTCGATGAAGTAAAACTCTCTCTTGATGCCATCAGCAGTGATATATTTAGAAAAATAGATAGACCACATCAAGATATAAATATAAAAAATATTGTGCAAAGAGTTATAGATTTTAGCAAAATATATACAGGAAAACTTTTTATTGAAATACTTTTTGTTCATGGTCTCAATGATACACAAAGTGAAATACAAAAACTGGGTGATGTACTCAAACAAATAAAGTGCCAACGCATAGATATAGGTACAATAGATAGACCGCCGGCATATCCTATAACCGGAGTGAGTTATAAAGAATTACACGATATAGCCCTTGCATTTGATGCCGATTTACCTATTCATATAGCATCAAGAGTTCATGCCGAAGCAAATAATGTTTATCATACAAAAGAAGATATACTCAATACTCTTGATAAAAGACCTTTAACGATGGACGATATACATTTACTCTTTGATCAAAAAAGTATAGAAAATTTAGAAGACTTACTTACATGTAAAAAAATAAGTATCAAAAAAGTTGGAAATTTAGAATTTTATATACCTACAATCAATCTACAAAGAAAACGTAAGAAGAACAAAGATTTCTAAATGGAGCATTATCAGATTTGGATTGAGGCATTTTCTGGTTTAGGACTTTTTCTCTTTGGTATGCTTTATATTGAAGAACAAATAAAGTTTTCTGCTGGACGTACTTTTAAACAAATTGTTCAAACTGCGACAAAAACACATTTTACAAGTCTTTTAACAGGTATTTTTTCTACTGCAATTTTTCAAAGTTCTTCCATAGTGACACTTATGGCACTCTCTTTGGTCGGTGCCCAACTTATGACACTAGAGAGTAGTATAGCTATTATACTTGGAAGTAATATTGGTACAACAATAACAGCATGGATCGTTGCACTTGTAGGCTTTAGCATGGATATTACACTACTTTCTTATGCTGTTATAGGCATAGGTGGGTTGGGTCAAGTTCTAAGCAAAGATACTTCCAAATGGAAAAATTATTTTGGTATATTTGTCGGTTTTGGGCTAATTTTTTTAGGCCTTGAGGGGATGAAAGAAAGTTTTGCTAACATTTCCCAAAATTTTGATATAGCAAACTATACTTTTGCTACACCATATTGGTATGCTTTACTTGGAATTGCTTTAACTGCACTTATACAATCTAGTTCAGCTTCTATTGCAATTATACAAAGTGCACTTTATACACATGTTATAGGCTTTGAAGCTGCAGCTGCATTTGTAATCGGTGCAAATATAGGAACAACCATTACAGCTCTTTTGGGTGCTATAGGCGGTATTGCAGATAAAAAACGAGTGGCCCTGGCACATCTTTTGTTTAATGTTTCTACTGGTCTTATAAGTTTACTTTTTTTATATCAACTCATACATCTAGTGAATTTCTTTTTTTCACCTTTAAATTCCGTTATTAAGATAGCACTTTTTCATACTGTATTTAATATTTTAGGTGTCCTTCTTTGGTATCCATTTATTGGGAAATTAACTACTTTTACCCAAAAATATTTTCATAAAAAGCATGATGAAATCACAAAATATATATCAAATGTGTCTATTGAAGTACCAGAAATTGCAGCAGAAGCACTTAAAAAAGAAATCAATAGACTTTATGTAAAAGTTGAAGAATTTGCTTTACTTGCCATTCATGTTCCCCCTGCAAAAGTTTTACAAGATACTATGGCCATTGATAAAATTTTAGACAGATATACGCAGCAATTTAATACTGAATATACAATGATTTATAGAAAAATTCGTCTTTTAGAAGGTGAAATATACCGCTATACCTCCGAATTATCCACAATTAACACTGATGAAGAATATAGTAAGCTTCTAAATAAACAAATCCAAGAACTAAACTATATAGCAACAGCAGCAAAAGTCATCAAAGATATGCTCTATGATTTAGATTATTTTTATAATTCTCCCACTAAAGAGGAACAAGAGTTTTATAAAAATCTTCGCTACCAAATTCTAAAAAATATTCAAGTATTTACAAAAGCCATGGATGGGAATGAAGACTCATTGAAAGAAATGGATGAAACATATAAAAGAATTATTCACTCTTACAAAAAGAGTACCCTCATTATCAAAGACATCGCCAAAAATCATAACATTCAATCTGATGTC
>JALUXS010000026.1 GCA_027013185.1 Sulfurimonas sp. | reverse complement strand
AAGTTTCTGAGTCGTGCTAGTATCCATCTCTGTACAAGTTTTACTGCAAGTTCTACATGAGCCTTGTCCTTAGGTTTATATCCACGAGTAGGCATAACAGCACTTCCGTAGTGTCTTGCCATTGCTGTATAATCAGGATTGACATCTGGGTCATAGTTATCAGCTCTTGTGACAGCACTCTTGAGGTTGTCAGGGACAAGGAGTTCAGTGACGCCACCAAAGTATGTAAACATATCGGCATGTGCATCAATGAAGTCTCTTTTCTTCTGTGAAGCTATTGCTTTTACAAAGGCAAAGCCTGATGCAGGAAGTACTGCTATAAAGAGTTCTGCTTTAGTGATGACACCATTTGTAGGGTTTACGATATCTACTGTTTTACCGCTGAAGTCTATAAAAGTCTTTTCACCCGCTTTGTGGGTGAGGTGCATTGAGGGGTTTATCTTTTTAGAGTAGATTTTATATTGGTTACAGAACCATGTAAAGCCGTAGCCTTGTTTATTGGGACACTTTTCAATGTACTCTTCATGCAAAAGTGTCAGGGTTACTATCTTGTTTCTAAGTTCTACATGCACTTTCGCAAAGTCAGGAAGTGGGTACTTGCTCTCTGCGGTGCGGGTAGATTTAAAAAGTGCAAGAATCTCTTTGTCTCCAAGAGAGATAATATCCTCATACTTCTTGTTTGTGAGTTTGAACTCTTTAGTGTATCCATTGACTATACTATGGCTGATATTTAAAGCTCTCGCTATCTTTCTGTTGGATAGTTTAGCTTCACATTTTAGTCGTAAAATCTCTTTGATCTTCAACATGCTTAATCCTTTCATATTTTTCTCCATCTCAATTGAGATAGACAAAGTTTAGCACCATCATTAGATGGTAGGTTTAGCTTGTTTAGAGACTCAACTATTTCGCCAACTCGATTTTCAAAATCTTTTCACAAAACACTCAAAAAGTGGAAGGTAAAAAGTGAAAAGGGTGGAAGGCAGTTTGTGAAATCAGTGGAAGGCTAAAAGTGAAAAAGATGGAAGAATGTTTGTGAAATTTGCAGTATGGAGATGTAGAAGTACATAATGCTTTGTTTGAAGCGAGCCAGAGAACACAGACTCTTCTTGAACGTATGGCAGTCGTTCCTCGTTATCTTGAAGCAAATGGCTTAGATGCAACACCGATGATACTGCAAAAAATACAGAGATTATCAAAAAATGCAATGCTTGAAAAAATTAGTAATACTTTACATGTAATACTTGAAGAAGAAGTCGTACATGTAAAAAAAGGCGATGTTTGGTTCTCTTATGCCTGTGAATTAGAAGGAGTTACAAATGATATTTATTTTAAGATTATTGACAAATACTATCCTCAAGGATTTCTACGCCCCAAAAACCTCAATTTAAAAGCAAGAAAAGAGGCCGGTTTTTCTTGTAAAGAATTAAATTTTATGGCGAAAAAAGAGCTTTGCTAATGCTCTTTCATATAAGCACTTTCCTCACTGAATGCATCTCGTATATGTAAAAATTTATCTAAATGTTCAAAAAATATATCGACGAGTTTTGGATCAAAATGTTTTCCTCTCTCTTCTTTTAAAAGGGCAAATATTTTTTCATCATTCCAAGCTTTTTTATAGCATCTATCACTCCCTAAAGCATCAAAAACATCAGCAAGAGCTGTGATACGGCCATATATATGAATTTCTTCTCCTTTAAGTGCTCTTGGGTATCCACTGCCGTCATATTTTTCATGATGTTCATAAGTAATTATAGCAGCAGTTTTAAGGAGAGGTTTATTAGAATCTTTAAACAGTTCATAGCCTATATCGGTATGTGTTTTCATGATTTTCCACTCTTGTGCAGTGAGTTTACCAGGTTTTTTTAAAATATCATCAGGTATACCTACCTTTCCAATGTCGTGCATAGGAGAAGCGGCTGCAAGATATTTAATATCGTCTTCGTTGAGTCCGTAAAGTTTTGCTAAAAGTTCTGAATATTTTGCAACCCTTTTGACATGAAAACCAGTTTCTTGACTTCTCGTTTCTCCAATTTCTCCCATTCTAAATATTAACTCTTCTTGTGTATGCTCCAACTCTTCATGGAGTTTGATGGTATCGGTAATATCATTTCTGATGGCTATAAATTCTTCAATTTCACCTTTATGATTAAGTATTGGGTTTATTGTAACTTCTACAATATAATAATCTCCATTTTTTGTTCTGTTTTTGACAATACCAAACCACGGTTTTTTTGCTAAAATGGTCTGCCACATATCTTTAAAAGCTGATTTTGGCATATCTGAATGACGGACGATATTATGTGATTTTCCAATGAGTTCTTCTTTAGAATAGCCAGAAATATTGCAAAATTTATCATTAACATAGGTAATTCTGCCACTTTTATCTGTTTTAGAGACTATGCTACTTCTATCCACTGCATTTTTGTATTGGTTTAAGAGTGCAATACCTCTTAAAATACTATTTTTTAATGTATAACCGAGCCAAGCACCAAAGAGTAAAATAAAAAATAAAACTAAGATTTGAAATACAATTTGTAACTTTATTTTATGAGATTTATGTTGAATATAGCCATTAATAGTAGTAATATATGATTTTTCCATTTTGTCGATTTTACTTATAATATTGGTACTTATCTCAAACCATTTTTGTGGATCTTCTGTTGGTATTTTTATCTGAAGTAAAGAGTATTTGGCAATGGTATTTTCAATAGATTTGTACTCGCTACTTGTTATGATACAGTGAAGTTGATTTAAAAATTTATGTGAAGTTGTTGCATAAAATCGCTCAAGTGAAGTGTCATACATACCTTTTGCATGTAGAGCATTATATAAAAGTTTTTTATTTAAAGTTTCTTTTGTGGAAAATATACCGTTAAAAGAACCTCGAATTTCTCCAAGTGCTTCTTGCATAAAAGAGAGGTTTATATATGCATGTAATTGTTTTAAAAGGTATGGGTCATCTATTTGTTCAGTAGTTATAAGATAACGCATTTGCAGTTTTTGTATTGCTTTTGTATAAAATGAAAATGAACTTATTGGTGAGATATGCAAGTCGTTGATTTTACTTCTTATATTTAAGAGCTCTTTATTAAGTGTTAATTCTTTAAAATCATTATCGACTTCTTTTCTTACTTTTGTAAGTTGAAGTGCAAAATTTGAACCCTTACTACCAAGATAACCACTACTAAGCCCTCTTTCTTGTTGTAAATGTGTTACAAGCTGAGAAATGCTTTTTATCTTATAGCTATTTTTTTGGAGTGTTTGTAACTCCTGCAATTGCCCTATAGAGCTAAAAATAAGGAAAAAAAAAACAATACTAATAATAACAATAGGTATAAATGTTAAAATTTTTAATTCAGTTATAATATTATTTGACTTAATAATGATTTCCTTTATAATTTCTTATAATTATAATACAAATTTTGTTACAAAAACATTAAGAGATAGCTTAAAAATATGTTTTTTACAAAAATTAGATATAATCTATTTTGTTAATAATATTTAAAGGTTATATTTATAATATGGGTAAATATTCGCAAATTACTGACTATTTGACACTTTTTTTAGATAATGAAGTAAAAAAGACAGGTATACAAAAAGTTGTAGTCGGTTTAAGTGGTGGACTTGATTCTGCCGTGGTTGCTGTTTTGGCACAAAAAGCTTTTGGAAATAATTTGTTGTGTGTGAAAATGCCTTCACATTATTCCTCACAAAGTTCACTGGATGATGCACAAGAACTATGTGCTGATTTTGGCTTAAATGCAATTACTTGCTCGATAGAACCGATGCTCGTAGCTTATGAAAAAATGAATCAAGATTTAAATAATCTGCGAAAAGGAAATTTTTCATCGCGTATGCGAATGGCAACACTTTTTGATATTTCTGCAAAAGAAAATGCTTTGGTTCTTGGTACGAGTAACAAAAGTGAACTTATGCTGGGGTATGGAACGCTTTATGGAGATTTGGCTTCAGCTGTAAATCCTATAGGTGATTTATATAAAAGTGAAGTTTTTGAGCTTGCGGAGTATTTGGGAGTGAGTAAAAGCATCATTAAAAAACCGCCTTCTGCTGATTTATGGGATGGACAAAGTGATGAGGCTGATTTAGGCTATACCTATGCCCAGCTTGATGCGGCTATGAAACTTTATGTTGATGAAAGATTATCACGTGAAGAAGTCATAGAACAAGGCATAGATGAAAAAATGTTAGATATGATAATAAAAAGAATTTTTAGAAATCATTTTAAAAGGAAGATGCCCGTTATTGCAAAATTGACATCGAGAACATTAAATCATGATTTTAATTATCCTAGAGATATAACACTATAAGGAATTACAAATGAAAAATGAAGAATTAAATATACCATTTCACAAATATGAAAGTTCACGGGATGCACATTCAAATGTAAGTGATGCACTTGACGGTGAAAATATAAACCATGTACAAGAACTTGAAGCGGAGTTTAATGAATATATCGGTTCGCAATATGCACTTGCAACGTCGCACGGCACGTCAGCACTGCATCTTGCAATGTTGGCTCTTGAATTAAAACGCGGAGATAAAGTTATTTGTAGCGTAAATGCCCATCCAAGTGTGCCTGAAGTTGTGCGGCATTTTGATGCAGAACCTGTTTTTATAGATATAGCCGAAGATTCGTATAATATTAATTTAGACAAGCTTGAAAGTTATTTGGAAGAAAATAAGTCGAAAAAGCTTAAAGCAGTCATTATTACACATCTTGGTGGTGTCACTGTTGATTTGGACAGGGTATATTCTATGGCAAATGTTTATGGTGTAAAAATTGTAGAAGATGCTAGTGATGCACTTGGTGCAACATATAAGGGGAAAAAAATTGGCGTAACAGGGGCAGATATTGTCTGTTTTAATTTTTCTCCGCATCTTAAGAAAAATATTTGCAACGGCGGAATGCTTGTAAGCTCAGATGAAGAAATTATGCAAAGAGCAAGATTGCTTGCAAATCATGCAATGGTACGTGATGAAAATGCTTTAGAATATATTTATGATGTAATTGACATTGGCAATGATTACTCTTTAAGTGATTTAAATGCTGCATATATTCGTGCACAGGTAAAAGAACAAGATGCAAGTATAACAAGACAAAAAGAGATTGCATCTCTTTACTCTAAAGCACTGGACGGTGTAGCACATATTGCCATTCCTGATATGAGTAATGAAGAAAATCCTTTCTCCTTGTATATTATTAAAATAGATAAAAATCGTGACTCTTTTGCTGTTGCTTTAAAAGAAGAGGGAATAGGTACAGGTTTACATTATATTCCGCTGCATCTTTTGACATATTATAAAAGTAAATATGCTCTTCGCGTGAATGATTTTCCTGTTGCCTTGCGTTCTTTTCAGCAGGTTCTTTCTTTGCCTATATATGCGAGTATGAGTGATGAAGATGTTCAATTTGTCATTAAAAAAGTTAAAAAAATAGCACAAACAAGAGTATAACTCTTTTGAAAAAAAAACTTGTCTTTTGGGTTGAAGGGTATTTTTACAACCCTTCTCTTGTTCAAAAACTTTTATCATTTTTATTACTGCCTCTGAGTTGGTTGTATTGTTTTGTGATGTTTATACGGTTTCGTCTTCAAAAGCCTCAGGACTTTGGTCTTAAAATTGTAAGTGTCGGAAATCTTACCGTCGGAGGGAGCGGCAAAACACCGCTCGTAACAGCTTTGGCAAAAAAACATCCAAATTCGGCAGTTATTTTACGCGGTTATGGACGAGAATCGCATGGTATACTTGTTGTGAAAAATCAGCAGGCTATACTTTGTGATGTAAAACAAAGCGGTGATGAAGCAATGATATATGCCAAAAAACTGCAAGATTCTGTTGTTATCGTGAGTGAAGAGAGAAAAATAGCGATACAAAAAGCCAAAGAACTTGATTGTGAAATTATTTTTTTGGATGATGCTTACTCGAAGCATGACATTAAAAAACTTGATATACTCATAGATGTAAAAACAAAAAACAACTTTTGTTTACCAAGTGGGCCATATAGAGAACGCTTATGGAAAACAAAAGAGGCGAAAATAGTAAAAGAGGGTGTTGACTTTAGCCGAGAAGTAGAAGTAAAAAATTCGACATCACGTATGACTCTGGTGACTGCCATTGCCCGACCGCAAAGACTTGATGCATTTTTACCTCCTGTCATTGCTAAAAATTATTTTGAAGATCACCATAGTTTTACAAAAGCAGAACTAGAACTTATTTTGCAAAAAGACAAAGCAAGTTCTTTACTGGTGACTTTTAAGGATTATGTGAAAATTGAAAGTTTTGGATTGCCTCTTTCACTTCTTGATTTAGAAGTGAAAGTGCTAAACAAAATTATTTAACGATTTGTTTTTTAATGGTTCGTTTTGTAAATATTCTAAGCGATATTTCTATGACATAAGCAAGAAAAAATGCTCCTGCAATAAAATAACCAACATCTGGAATATGTTTTGAAGTATATTGTAGGGCAAAAATAATTGCAGTTGCCATAGTCGTTATGGCTAAAATAAGTAAAATAGTAGATGCACCAGTCTCTTTTCTTTTAAACAAGTGTCCAAAATGAACAATCATATGAATAAAAAGCATGGAAATAGCTCCAATAGAAGCGATTTCTTCTAAATCAAAAAAGATGATAAGAATCGCTATAAAGACAGCACTTACAAGTAGTCCTTCTACAGAATGATACACATGTCTTTCATAAATTTCTGGTAGTTCTCCATCTTTTGCCATATCATACGTAACATTAGTGACTGCATATAGGTTTGCATTAATTGAAGAGGATGTTGAAATAAGTGCAGCTATTGACATAATAGTAAATCCAATTTGACCAAACACCGGTTTTGCCGCCTCTGCCAGAGCATAATCTTGTGCTTTTATAATTGTGGGAAGAGAAAGATTTCCAAAAACGGCAAAAGCAACAGCTACATAAAGTATGATTACGAAAGATATTGCTGTGATGATTGATTTCATCATTGTTTTGGATGGATTATCCATATCTTCTGCCGTATTTGTAATTACTCGAAAACCTTCATACGCAAAAAATGTCAATGCTATAGCTGAAAAGACGTTAAGAAGAGGTGGAGCATCTTTAAATGCCAAATAAGAAGGGTGAATATAAAAAGAGACAATAACAGTAAAAAGAACAATTATAGAGAGTTTTATAATGACGATAATATTTTCACTTCGTGCAATAAGTGTACTTCCCGCCAAATTTATCAAGACAAAAGTGACTAATATTCCTATTGCAAATATATCTACATGTAAAGGAGAAAAAGAACTCATCATGGCAGCATATGTTCCAAAGGTTTTTGCAACCATTGCCAAAGCTACTATGGCAGAAATGTAAAATAGGACAGAAACGGATCCGGAAAATACACCTTCACCATAACATTGCACAAGGTATTCAACTATGCCACCTCTTGATGGATACCTTGAAGCTAATTTTGCTAAAGAGTAGCCACTTAAAAGGGCGATTGTGCCACCAAATATAAAAGATATCCAAACTAAATTTCCTGCAATGGCACCAGCTTCTCCAAGCAAAACAAAAATTCCCGACCCAACCATGGAACCAATGCCTAAAAAGACAGCGCTCCAAAGTCCAAATGCTTTTTTTTCAGTCATTATTTTGTCATTTTTTTAAAAATAGAACCGGTAATGAGTAGAGAAAAACCGTCAAAGAAAAGGCTAAAACCTACCAACAGTCCTATAAGGTACATAGAGGTGAATGGCCAGCCAATAATAAATAGAATACCTATTAAGAGAGAAAATATCGCATTGATAAACCACCAAATCCATCCGTTTGTCGGACGCATTGAAAGAGCAATTGAAAAACTCGCAAAAGAATCCATAAAAAAGTAAACAGCCAAAAGAAGACCGACTGTTCCTACTCCCGTCATTGGATAAAATATCATAAGTAAACCAATTACAAAAAGTACAAAACTTTTTAACCATCCAAGAGGATTACTTTTGTCACTAAGGTATGTAAAATACCCTGCTATAAAACCACCAAATATCATGAGCCATGAAATAAAAGTTACCGTTGCCAAAGTCATAAATACAGGGTAAATTATGCCTATTGCACCCAATATAATAAAAATCACACCTGCAATTTTTGAGTATTTACTAAATGCATCAAATAAATCTTCATCTATAGGGTATTTCCACATTTGATTTTCCTTTATTTAAAAATATATAGGATTATATCATTATAAAAGTATTTTTAATGCAATTAAAGTTGCACAGAAAAAGCAAATAATCTTTAAATAATCTAATCTTTGTTAAAATAACGCAATTATTATTGCTCTAAGGAAATTATATTGCAGGCAAAAATCGAAACAGTTAAAACACTTCTTGATGCACTTCCATTTATACGTGAGTTTAGAAAAGAGATAGTGGTTATAAAATATGGTGGTTCGGCACAAACTTCACCACAACTTAAAGAGAAGTTTGCCGAAGATATTTTACTTATGTATCTTGTAGGTATTAAACCTGTGATTATACATGGTGGCGGTAAAAAAATTACAGATATGCTCGATGCCCTTAAAATTGATACACAGTTTATAGACGGACAGCGTGTTACAACGAAAGAGACTATGCGAATTGTTGAGATGATTCTTAGTGGTGAGATAAACAAAGAAATAGTTTCATTGCTAAATTCTCACGGAGCAAAGGCAATAGGTATCAGCGGAAAAGATGCCCATTTTATTACCGCACGTGCCAAAGATTTTTCTAAATGGGGACTTACCGGAAATATAACAAATGTAAAATCAGAAGTAATTTCTAACCTTATTAAAGAGAATTTTGTGCCTGTTATTGCCCCAATTGCTGCCGGTGAAGAGATGGGACATCCTGGCTATAACATCAATGCCGATTTATGTGCTTCGTATGTTGCAAAAGCTATAGGTGCGAATAAAATAATATTTTTGACAGATACAGAGGGTGTTTTAAATGAAAATAAAGAACTACTCTCAACTTTGACAAAAGATGAAGTGAAATTACTCAAAGATTGCGGTACGATTCACGGAGGCATGGTACCAAAAGTTGATGCTTGTTTGGAGGCGATTGATGGCGGGGTACAAAAAGCTCATATTATAGATGGAAGAGTAGAACACTCAATGTTACTTGAACTTTTTACATCAGAAGGTGTAGGCACACAAATAGTTAAGTAATAGTTGCTATAATCTCAAATAATATAATAATAAAAGGAAAGACAATGGCAAATTATGCAGCACTATTTGAAGATGAAGAAGATATTTTTGGAGGCTCTCCAAGATCGAAATTTATGGATGTAGTTTTTAATGCAAATAATGATATTGTAAGACAAGAACTTAGTAATTTTATAGAAAAATTTGCAGTTATGGAGCTAATACTCGAAGAACATGTAGGTGAAGATGTAGCATCTGCAATTTCACAATACAAAATGGGTCATTTGGATCTTGTAGATACAAAAACAAAAAGTATTTATGTAGAAATTATGGGTGCTATTCTTTCACAAAGTGAATAATTATTGAAAATTATTTTACAAGTTTTTTTACTACTGTTCTTTTGTAATGCTACTATTTATGCAAATAATTTACAATATGTGAAGGATATTTCATTAAAAAAGGATGAGCAAAAGAAAATTCTTGTAAAATATGACAATAAAAAACGACTTTTTAAATTTAGATGGACATTGTATGTAAATGATGGGCTTGTTGTTTTACGTTCTTATGACAAAACAGTCGCACAAAATATACTGTACCTAAATTATAAAAATCAAAGTTTCCGGGTTGAATTAAAAACACGTGGAGCAGATTTTTATAATGTACCATACATACTGATTAAATTTAAAAAGTTTGATGTAAAAAAAAATATTGCCACATTTGTGCTTTATTTATCGGACGATAAAGACCAAATACGACTTCAAATATTGAAAAATAAATAAAAGACGAGATATATGCAAAGAGTAGAAGATCAAATAAAAAGACTAATTGAAGAGTGTGATTATGATGAGGTGACTCGTCTTTTTGCTACACTAAAAGGCGGAAAAAGACTTCGTGCGAAGCTTATTCTTAAAATTGCTCCCAAGCATAAAGATGCCCCTCTCTTAGCTGCTATAGTTGAGCTAATTCATGCAGCTTCATTGTTGCATGATGATGTTATAGATGATGCGATGACAAGACGAGGTGAAGCTTCTGTTAATGCAACAGATGGCAGTAAAACTGCTGTTATGCTTGGTGATATTTTATATTCCAAAGCATTTACCGAGCTAGTCTCTTTTGATAAAGAAGTGGCACAAACGATTGCTTCTTCTGTAACGGCACTCTCAAAAGGTGAGATGATGGATGTGCAAATGGCAGAATATTTTAACGCTGATGAACAACGTTATCTTGATATGCTCTACCTTAAAACGGCAACACTTATAGAAGCTGCTGCAAAAGCAAGTGCTTTTTTAGCAGGTAAAAATACACAAAAGCATGCACTTTATGGTCGAAACCTTGGACTCTCTTTTCAAATAATTGATGATATTTTAGATATTACTGCGGATGAAGCTACCCTTGGAAAACCTGCCATGAATGATTATGTGGAGGGAAAATGTACACTGCCGTATATTTATTTATATCAAGAATTAGATGATACAGACAGAACAAGGTTGCTTGCTTTACATGGCAAAAAGCCTACAAATGAAGATTTACTTTGGATGAGAAAAAAAATGAAAGAGCATAAAACAGTAGAAAAGTCTTTTATTCTTGCCCAAGAACTTTCAAATGAAGCGAAAAATGCTTTGCAAGAAGATGAAGATTTAGTCGATATTTTAAATACTATGATAAAAAGAAGTTATTAATGCATTATTTAACAGTTAGCCTTTCACATAAAAACAGTGATATAGCCCTTAGAGAAAAATTTACTTATACTGATGAAGAAAAAAAGGCATGTCTGCAAAGACTTTTGCACTCTCCTAACGTGAGTGAAGCTATGATGCTTGCTACATGTAACAGAATGGAATTGTATGTTTGCTGTAGTGATATTGAAGAAGCAACAAAGCATATCATTAAATTATTGACATTTAAGGCAGGATTGAGCGAAGAATTTTTATATAAAACGGCTGAAATAGTAGATGATAGTAGTGCTATTCATCACCTTTTTGCGGTTGCAAGTTCCATAGATTCTATGGTGGTTGGTGAAACGCAAATTGCAGGGCAATTAAAAGATGCTTTTAAATTTTCTCATGATAGAGGCTATTCGGCAAAAAAAATGTCGCGAGCACTCTCTCATGCATTTAAATGTGCGGCAAAAGTAAGAAATGCAACAGACATTTCTTCAAAACCTGTTTCTGTGGCCTCTGTTGCTATTGGACAGATAAAACAAAAAGTTAAAATTTTACAAGAGAAAAGGGCACTTGTTGTTGGTGTGGGTGAAATGAGTGAAATATGTGCAAAACATCTTGTCTCTGATGGTGTAAAAACATATATTACAAATAGGACAAAACAAAAAGCACAAACTTTGGCAAAAGAGTGCAAAGCAGAAGTCTATGAATTTGGAAATTTAGACAAGGCAGTGAATGAATTTGACATTATATTTACGGCTACAAGTGCAGCCTATCCAATTATTACAAATGATTTGATAGAAGATGTAGATTTTGAAAGATTTTGGTTTGATTTGGCTATTCCTAGAGATATAGAGCTAGAAAAAAGAGAAAATATATATCTTTTTGTTGTTGATGATATTAAAAATTTGGTTGATGCAAACAAGTCTGAGCGAGAACAATATGTGAGACAGGCTCATGGAATAGTAGGAAGAGGTGTTGTTGAATTTTTTGAATGGTTGGATGCACTTAATGTTGAACCAATCATAAAAGAAATATATAAAAAAGCTGATATTTCAGTCAAGGAAGAAACACAAAGAGCAATAAAAAAAGGTTTTATTCCAAAAGAGTATGAGCAAGAAGCACAAAAAATGGCACATCAGGCAATCAAAAGATTTTTGCATGAGATGACAAAAAAAATGAGAGAAGCTTCACATGAAGCAAAAAGTGATACAGTGACGGGAGCCATGCAGTACATTTTAAATGATGAACATGATAATATTCCCGACCAATACAAACACCATTTAAAAAAGGATTAAAACTTGAGAAGAAGCAAAGCGTTCATTCCAACTACTAAAGAAGCACCATCTGATGCTACACTTCCTAGTCACATATTTTTATCGCGTGCGGGCTTTATAACACAAGTTGCTGCCGGCTTGTATAATTATTTGCCACTTGCAAAAAGAGTCATTCGTAAAATAGAAAATATCATTAACGAAGAGATGACAAAAATTGGTGCACAAGAAGTTGAACTCTCTTTTGTTACACCGGCTGATTTATGGCAAGAAAGTGGAAGAATAGAAAAATTCGGAAAGGAACTTTTACGTTTTCATGATAGAAAAAACAACCTGTTTGTACTTGGTCCGACACATGAAGAGATGATGGTGGATGTTGTTCGTAATCGTGTCACTTCTTATAAAAACCTGCCATTAAATCTTTACCAAATAAAAACAAAATTTCGAGATGAGGCCCGTCCTCGTTTTGGTCTAATGCGTGGACGCGAATTTATTATGAAAGACGGCTACTCTTTTCACGCTTCAACAGAAGATTTGGACAGGGAATTTGACAGTGTTGAAGAAACATACAAAAAAATATTAACACGTTTGGGTCTTGATTTTAGAATTGTGGAGGCTGACAGCGGAGCTATTGGGGGTAGTGGCTCTAAAGAGCTTATGGTATTAGCTGATAGTGGTGAAGATACCATTGCTGTTTGTTCAAAGTGTGAATATGGGGCAAATATTGAAGCAGCTTCCAGAAGCAGACGTTCACATATTCCAGAAGCACCCCAAGCCGAATTTAATAAGTTTCAGACACCGGATATTAAAACAATAGATGAACTTGCAGAATTTTTTAAAATTGATGCGTATTACACGATTAAATGTGTTGCAAAAAGAGTTGTGTATGAAGATACAAGCGAAATTGTTCTTTTCTTTGTACGAGGTTGTGACAATCTTCAAGAGGTAAAGGCTGTAAATGCAACAGAAGCACTTGATATTGTAGATGTGACAGAAGAAGAATTGCAAGAAATCGGACTTGTACCAGGATTTATAGGACCGCTTGATCAGGCACAGGCAAAGCATGTGATAGATAGTGATTTAAAAGATGCAAAAGATATGATTTGCGGAGCGAATGAGCAAGATTATCATTTTATAGGGGTTGAGCTGAATATTTTAAGTGATGTTGCTTATTTTGCTGATATTGCAGAAGTAAATGAAGGTGATATTTGTCCTTATTGCGAGGGCGAACTCTCTTTTACGAAAGGAATAGAAGTAGGGCATATTTTTAAACTCGGTACAACGTATTCTAAGGCACTCAAAGCTGAATTTTTAGATGAAAATGGTAAAGCACAGCCTTTTATTATGGGAACATACGGTATGGGTGTTTCGCGTTTGGTCGCTGCGGTAATTGAACAGCATCATGATGATAATGGCTGTATATGGACAAAAGCAACAGCACCATATATGGTAAATATTATGATAAGCAATATAAAAGATGAAGTACAAGTAACAGCGGGAGAAGCTCTTTATAAACAACTGCAGGATGCTAATGTCGAAGTGATGCTTGATGACAGAAAAGAGCGTTTTGGCTTTAAAATGAAAGATGCAGAGCTTATTGGTTTTCCATATACGGTGATTATTGGTAAAGAACTTGTAAATGGACACATGCAGATTTTTGATAGAGCTGCAAAAGAAAAACAAGATATAAAAAATGAAGAAATCTTTGAAAAAATTATGGAACTACTTTAAATGCTTTATTTTTTAGTATATCTTTTTTTAGAAGTTTTGGTTTCTGTCCAAATTTCATCTGCCATAGGTGGACTTGCAACATTTTTTGAAATACTTTTGAGTGCATTTATAGGAATAGCAATACTTGTAAATTTTAGAAAAACATTGGTTGAAAATATGACGGCAGTTTCTTATAACTGTATAGATTTGCAACAGTTTCAAAAACTCAACCTTTTTACACTCATTGGAGCAATTTTGCTTATTGTCCCTGGATTTTTAACAGATATTTTGGGTATTTTATTGCAATTTAGTGTATTTACGAGTATGATTGTTAACCGATATAATGTAAAATCAGGAAAATGTAATACTTCTTTTGAAGAAAAAAATAATATAGCAAAGGATTCAGATGTCATTGATGTTGAAATTATTGAGCACAACGCTCCTATTAAGTAGTTTTGTTTACGCAAGTACAAGTGAAAAAATATCAGATTTTTTAGAAGATAAATTTAGTGAAAATCCTCGATTAGAATCTGTACATGTAAAAGTAGAAGATGTTACTCCTTTAAAGCAATTACCACAATGGAATGCTTATATTTTAGATGTATCAGCTGTTTTAAAAATGAAACCGAAACAAACTATACATCAAAAAATGATTTGGTTTTCAAATGGAGAGATGATTACAAAAGATTTAACAGATATAAATACAGGTGAAAGTTTGGTTGAACATGTGAAGCCAAAAGTTAAAGCAAAAAACTATACAAAAGAAAATTTGATTTATGGCAATACAAATGCAAGACATAAAGTAGTCATATTTTCAGATCCACTTTGCCCTTTTTGTAGAGGTTTTGTCCCTGGTGCTGTTAAAACTATGAAAAAAGAGCCTCAAAAATATGCAATATATTATTATCATTTTCCATTAGCTCGTTTGCATCCTGCTTCTGTAACTTTGGTAAAAGCCGCAGTTGCTGCAGAACTTCAGGGTGTTAAAGACGTTATATTGAAACTTTATAATGTGAAAATTAATCCAAGAGAAAGAAATACTCAAAAAATTCTTGATGCATTTAATGCAGCAGAAGGTACAAAGATTACTCTTAATAATATTAAGAATTCTCAGGTTCTTAAACAATTGCAGCATGATAAAATGGTGGCAAGCGATCTTATGGTAAGTGGGACACCAACAGTTTATTTGGATGGTACAATTGATAATACAAAGAAAAAATACTTGAAAGTTAAATAATGAAAAAACTAACAATAGCAACACGCGTATCCGATTTAGCATTGTGGCAGGCATATCATATTAAAGAAAGAATTGAGACAAGTTACCCCGAGATAGAAGTTGTACTCAATAAAATAGTGAGTAATGGTGATAAAGTTTTAGATAAACCATTGGCATTAATAGGCGGAAAAGGACATTTTACCAAAGAGCTTGAAGATGAGATGCTAGCTGGTAATGCAGAACTGGCCGTACACAGTTTAAAAGATGTTCCCACATATATTCCAGATGGTTTGGAACTTATAGCTGTTACACAAAGACAAGATCAAAGTGATGTTTTTTTATCTCATAATTTTGCTACACTTGATGATTTACCACAAGGTGCAGTGGTTGGAACAACAAGTTTAAGACGTAGAATGCAGCTTTTACAACAGCGTCCTGATTTACATGTAAAAGATTTACGTGGAAATGTAAATACACGATTAAGAAAATTAAAAGAGGGTCAGTATGATGCCATTATATTAGCTTGGATAGGGCTGAACAGACTTGATCTCTTAAAAGATATTCCTTATACACAAAAACTTTCATTAGACATGATGATACCACCTATGGGGCAAGCTGCTCTTGGTATTGAAATTGTAAGCGGTAATGCAACAGTAAAAGAAATTGCACAAACTCTTAATGATGAAAATACATTTACATGTACACAAATTGAACGAGATTTTATATCTAAAATAGGTGCGGGTTGTTCAGCTCCTGTTGCATGTAATGCTGTTATTGAAGCTGATAATGTTGTTTTTAGAACAATGATAGGTTTTCCTGATGGAACAAATATTATGCAGGAAAAAGTTATAAAAAGTATAAGTGAGAGTGAAAATTTAGGTGAAGAACTTGCCCAGAAAATGATAGCAAACGGAGCTTTACAACTGCTACAAGATGCAGAAAAAATTGCATTTAAAGATGAAATGCCACAAAGATTATAAAAATGCAAAAAACCATAAAACTTTTAAAAAAAAATGATGAACTGAAAATTATTGATGAAGAATTAGATATTTATCTTGAAATTCCTCATTTAGCGTACGCTGAAGTAAAAAAAGAAGAGGGTGGCAAAGCTATTCTTTTTACTAATGTTATAGATAAAAAAAGCGGTAAAAAATTTGAAGAACCGGTACTAATGAATGTATTTGGTTCTTATAATCGTTGTGAACTTCTTTTTGGACGAACTATTGAATCTGTTGCCGATGAAATAACAAAACTGCTACATATGAAGCCTCCAGCAGGACTGAAAGAAAAAATTTCTATGGCAGGTGAACTTTTTTCACTCAAAAATATTTTTCCAAAGCGTCTTAAGGGTGAGGGTGCATGTCAGCAGATTAAATATCTTAAAGAAGAGGTAGACCTTTACAAGTTGCCTGTTTTAACAACGTGGGAACAAGATGGTGGCCCTTTTATTACAATGGGGCAGGTTTATACACAAAGTCTTGATGGAAAGATGGTAAACCTTGGAATGTATAGACTGCAGGTGTATGATAAAAATCATTTAGGAATGCACTGGCAAATACATAAAGACTCTTCTCACTTTTTTGATCAGTACCAAAAAGCGGGAAAGAAAATGCCTGTAAGTATTGCAATCGGTGGAAACCCTCTTTATACTTGGTGTGCAACAGCTCCGCTTCCTTATGGCGTAAATGAACTGTTAATGTACGGTTTGATTACAAAAAGACCTGCACAATTGGTAAAATCTTTGACAACACCTTTATATATTCCAAAAGATGTTGATTATGTGATAGAAGGCTGGGTTAATCCTGATAACTTAAGGGTAGAAGGTCCGTTTGGTGAC
Organism: Sulfurimonas sp.; assembly: GCA_027013185.1. Classification (GTDB taxonomy): domain Bacteria; phylum Campylobacterota; class Campylobacteria; order Campylobacterales; family Sulfurimonadaceae; genus Sulfurimonas. The sequence continues at coordinate 864 of JALUXS010000026.1, read as the reverse complement.
CATACAGGCTATTATACACTTGAAGAGCCATACCCAGTTTTAGAAGTTTCCGCTATTACAATGCAAAAAAAACGTACATTTTTAGCAACTGTTGTTGGTAAACCGCCGTTAGAAGATAAATATATGGGGTGGGCTACGGGAAAAATATTTTTTCCACTTTTAAAAACAACTGCACCTGATTTACTTGATTATCATATGCCTGAGAATGCAGGTTTTCACAATTTAATTTTAGCAAAAATGCAGCCTTTATACAAAGGACACGCAAAACAATTTATGCATGCATTTTGGGGTGTAGGACAGATGAGTTTTGTAAAACATGCAATTTTTGTTGATGAAAAAGCACCAAAATTAGAAAACTATGAAGTATTTGCCACTTATGTATTAAATAGAATTACACCGAAATCATTATTTATAACAGAAGGTATTTTAGATGCACTTGACCATGCCTCACCAGAGACTCTTGTCGGTGGAAAATTAGGCATAGACGCTACTGCAGCAAACGATGTAGAAGGTCCACAACTCTTAGGTGATGAAGAACTTTTACAAAAAGTTCAAGAGCAGATTGAAGATGTTGTTGATTTGCACCAGTTTATGCAGAGGACAAATAATCCTATAACTGTTATTAGTGTGAATAAAACTAAAAATGTAAAAGAGTATTTTGATGCTTTACTGCCTTTGAGTACACATATGAGAATTGTCATCTTTGTTGATGCCGTGAAAAATGACATATATAATTCGTATATGCTTATTTGGCGTGTAACAAACAATATGGATGCCTTGCGTGATATTTACACATCAGGTCTTATGATGGGCATTGACGGAACAAATAAAAACTCTTTAGATAATTTTACAAGAGAATGGCCG
>JALUXS010000025.1 GCA_027013185.1 Sulfurimonas sp. | reverse complement strand
TGTTTTAGATTCGTTTGATGACTTTTACAAGCACATACAAAATATGCTTAATTTCTTCGGTTCAAAATATGACATTAATTTTGGCTAGGCACTTATCAAGGAAAATATAAACTTTTTGGCTTGAAGGAATGAGATGGATTTTTTTGTACTCTTTGAGAATCTCATTGATTGTCATACTACTAAGGGCAATTAAATCTAATGTAATGTAAAAAATATATTGTGGTTTAATATTTTTTTTATGAATTAGTAAAGAGATAAAGTTTTTTAGAATGGAAGTTTTTCCAACTCTTCTTAAACCAGTGAGAAATATAATATCTTTATTTTCAAAAACACTATCAAGTTTTTCGAGATATGTATTTCTACTCACACCATTAAAATTATATTCATCTTCCCACCAAGGGTTTGATTTATAGAATATTTCTTCCATTGATATTTCCTATAGTTTAATTTATCTAATATTGTACTATAGTAAAGTATAATATACTCTTAATATATCTTGTGAACAAATAAGTAAATCCGATTTTTATTTCCCAAACTTAAGCCTACTTGTTATCAGAATTGGTGTAACAAGTAAATGCTTAAGTCTGTGAGATGGAACTCTTTTAGTTAAGAGTACATCCTGAACCACTAAATGTACCTGAAATGCTTAGAGTTGTATTTGAAAATGTAGCATTTGTAATAGCTCCTGTAGCAGGATTAAAATTCGCAGATATTACTGTCCCATCACTTGCAGTTGCATTGATGTCAGTTCCATTGTTAAATGTACCAGTAATATCATAAGCTTTATTTTCAAGTGTATTATATGCTATACCTGTAACTACATTGTTTGTATCAATATCTAAAGAGAATAAACCGACAGCACCATTGCTACCTGTGTAATTCCCTACAGCTCTATATTGTGCATTTGTTGCACCACCAATTCTACTAACTTTCCAAGTTCCTGTAGCTCCAGTTACACTCCATGCCCCTGATACAGAGTTTACAGTATCAATATTACCAGTAAAAGTTACACCAGTAGTTGTAGATCCTTGAATAGCTTTAGTGCTATCCAAACCAAAAGCTTGTGCCCCTGTTCCAGAAAAATAAGCCTGAGAACTATTACTATATCCTACAACAGTCATTTTACCAGTTATTGGAGATACCATCACTCCGAGTCCACCGGTATCGCTACCAGTATAGCTACCACTAAATGCACCAGAATATGCACATAATAAAGTCGACTGTAAATGAGTTTTAGCTGCAGCTGTAGTTGGTAAAGATGATCCTACATTATTGGTTGTTAAGCTAGTAAGTATAGTAGTAACATTTGCATCAGTATCAAAAGTTGCTGATGAAAAATTAATATCATTCCAATTAGTTGCCAAAGTACGCATTTGAGATGTAATATTCATACCATTGCTCACATTTCCATCATCATCAAGTGCAGTTAAGAGTCTTACAATATTAATAACTCCTGTACTGTTTATATCACCGTTTGCTACTAAATCCATAGGTGTTGTCAATGTATTACAAGGCAGACTTCCAAGCACCACTTTTCCGATTGAAAATGTAACATTTTGTCCATTTTCACATGTATAGCTTCCATTTGCTCCTGTAATCCCACTAGTAGCACCAGATTTATACTCAACACCAATAACATTAGCATCTTTGAAATTTCCTGATGTTGTTGCGGTTGCAGTAGTACTACTTCCCCCCCCCACCACATCCAACAAAACCAGCACTTAAAGCACCAGTAATTAATAGACTGAGACTTCTTTTTGAATTCATAATAAACCCCTTTATAATTTAAGATTAAACAATTATATTATTTTTTTATCTTAAAATACAATCATTAAAACATTAAAAACAACAATATATATAACTGTGTAGAAATGTAACTAGTTATTATTTTTACTTGGTGCTTACTAATTAAGTAGAAGAAGAAACAAGAGTTAGTTTATTTGTATGAATAATATGATAAAAAAATATGAAATTGTTGAAGTTTTAGAATGGGTTTTGATTTGCTTAAGTCCCCAAAAAGGGACTTTTAGAAGAACTATTTTAAGTTTTCAAATGGTTGTGTGACAACTTGCTTACGAGTTACAGTGTATGGAACTAATGCAGCTGCACGAGCACGTTTGATAACTACTGAAATCATATCTTGGTGGCGTTTACAGTTTCCTGTTAAACGACGTGGCATGATTTTGTATCTTTCTGAAAGTGAGAAACGCAGTGCTCCTACATCTTTATAATCCATGAAATCAACTTTTGCTTCACAGTACTTACAATATCTTTTTTTATATTTTCTTTTTTCTGACATGTTATATCCTTTATTTATAATCTATTTCTAAAATGGAATTTCATCTTCATCAATATCAATCACAGGTACTGAGTTAGAACTTGGCATTTCACGGCTTTGTGTATTTGCTTGGTTGTTATAACTTTGTTGTTGCTGTTGTGGTTGATAGCTCTGTTGTTGCCCTTGTGTAGGTTGTTGGTAACTTTGCTGCTGTGCTGGTGCTTGATAGCTTTGTTGTTGCCCCTGCATAGGTGCATTGTAATTCTCTTGAGCACCATTTTGCATTTGGTTATTATACCCACCCTCAGGATTACTCCCTTTCGAGTCAAGCATTTGCATTGTTGCAACTGTTACAGAGTGTTTTGATCGTTTCTGTCCACTTTGGTCTACCCATGAGTCAAGTTTCAATCGTCCTTCTACAAGGATTTTACTTCCTTTACGAAGGTATTGGTTAGCAACTTCAGCACTTCTACCAAAAAAGGTAATATCTACAAAACAGACTTCCTCTTTTTTCTCACCATTTTGAGTGAATTTGTGGCTTGTCGCGATAGCAGTATTTGCTATACCCATACCCGCCTGAGAGTATCTGAGTTCGATGTCACGTGTGAGGTTCCCAACTAAAATGATTTTATTGAACATGAATTTTCCTTACAATTTTGCGTTTGCTAATTACTCAGCTGCCGCTTCAGTTGTTTCAGTTTCAGCTGCTACTTCTTCTTGTGGCGCTGGAGCTTCTGTCTCTTTTGTTTCAGTTGCTTTTGGAGCTTCTGACGCTTTTTTTGCTTTTTCAACAAGCGCATTAAATGCAGCAACTTCACGATTTGTATCGTACTTAATAGTAACAAAACGAAGTAAATCTTCGTTAATACGGAAACGTCTCTCAATTTCAGCGATTGCAGCAGGTGCAATTGTATAGTAGATTACATGGAAATAACCACGTTCGTTTTTGTTGATAGGGTAAGCTAATTTTCTCATTCCCATAGGACTTGTAGCAGCGATTTCTCCACCGTTTGAAGTGATTACTTCTTCAACA
>JALUXS010000024.1 GCA_027013185.1 Sulfurimonas sp. | reverse complement strand
AGAGGAAGTACGAAAAAAAGTGCCGATACAATGTTTATAAAAGCCTGTGTTTTTGGTGAAAATTTATCGTAAAAAATATCGACACGTACATGAGCATTATGACGCAAGGTAAAAGCAATACTCAAAAGTATAACAACATCAAAAAAATGCCATTCCAACTCCTGTAATGCCGTAGAACCATGCGAAAACAGATAACGGCTTGTAGCATCAAAAACTACTAATAAAACCAGCAAAGCCAATATAAAAGCAGTAAAATAAGCAATGTATCGCATAAACTTATCAACTACATGTAACATTTCAAAAACCTATATAAAATTCGGTGCATCATTGGCAAAAAGAATAATGTCACCCGATTTTGTTTGATTTGCTAAAACATCTATCATTGCTGATTTGTCTTTTAACATAATTTTATTCTTTACATGTAGATTTTTATCAAAAAGTTCTGCATTAAGAGACCCTGTGACTATTACTATATCAAACACATCATTTATAGCTGTAATTAATTTCAAATTCAACGTATCGCTGCTCTCAACAAGTCCTGGTGTGACAATAACTTTTCTTCCCTTATGTAGTGAACACAGGCGTACACCTTCAAGCATTCCGTCAATATTTCCGTTATAGCCATCATCCAAAATAATCTTTCCGCCAGCTTTTATAAGCTGAAGTCTATGCTCTACTGGTTCTAAATTTTTCACTGCCTTAGTTATCTCTTCATAACTCAAGCCAAAACTCTTAGCAATACGTACAGCAACTGCGATATTCATCGTTTGAAATGCACCTAAAATATTTGTATGCAAGTGCAGTGTTTCATCATCGAGGGCAAGATCAAAATCTGTTCCCTCCAAAGTTGCTTGAATATTTTGGATTTCTTCACCGAAAAAAGTTACTTTTTCATGCGGTTCATTTGTTACAGAAGTATGTATAAAAGCCTGTTTCAAACGAGGCGATTGCATAATTTCAAGCTTTGTGGCAATAATGTTTTTCAAAGACTGAAAATACTCGATATGCGCTTCTCCGACGCGTCCGACAATAACACTTTGCGGTTCTAAAAAGTTGGTAATTTCATATATATCCCCACTTTGTCTCGCACCTGCTTCACATACATAAATTTGTGTATCTTCTGCTAAGTTATTGTTTACATCTGCCATGATTCCACCCAAAGTATTTACACTTCTTGGCGTTGCGTAGACCTTAAATTTATGTGCAAGTATTTGTGCTACAAAGTTTTTTATACTTGTTTTTCCATAGCTTCCCGTGATGCAGATTATCTCTAAATTTTCCATTGAACGAAGTTTTTTCTTTGCCTCTTTCGCATACACTTTAAAAAGAAATTTTTCTATAATATAACTGCCAATGTAGGCAACAGCTAAAGGCATAAATACACCATAAACAGCACACCCTTGCTTAAGCGTACAAAGTACATCTTGAAAAAGTGTTAAAGAGACTAAAAGAATCAAAAAGCGTTTGACACGCCATGTCAAAACCAGCTTTTTATCCAGTTTTTTATACCAAAGAATGATACCCGGAAGAAAAGCAAAAACAAAGAAGATAATAAAAAATTTACCAGTCGTGTAATAAGCAATAAAAGGAATAATAAAATAAAGAATATGCCAATGTGGCTTATGATGTTTAAAAACAACGCGTTCAAGTTTATAATCATACCACTGCAAATTTGTGATTAAATACCAACCTAAAAGGGTTACAAAAAGTACATTTGTAACAAAAGCCGTAAGAATTTCATAATTTTGCATTTACTACCCCAATGTTTCTAAAAAAGCAGTTTCAATCTTTTGCGATACATCTTTTGAGTTTTTCATAAAAAAGTAGTGATCGCCCTCATACACTTCAAGCCTAGCATCTGGTATAAGCTCTTTTATTTTTTCTGCAGAACTTAGCGGTGTAGCCGTATCATCTTTTCCCCAAAACAAAAGTGCTTTTCCTTCATATTTTGCAAATTCATCGCTAAAATCTTCATTCACAACATTTTTAAATGTTTGGTACATGTACTCACTTAACTCTTTTGCATCTTGCGCTACAAAGAGTGAACGAAATTTTGAAAGTCCTAGTATTTTTAATGTTTTAAAAAGTGCTATTTTTGCCTGTACTTTCATACTTTTTGGCGTATATATACCAGCACTGGCCACTAAAATCAAAACTTTTGGTTCAAGCAAAAGAGCCACTTTTCCCCCAAAAGAGTGTCCAAGTATAATATCTTTAGAGGCATTAATGTGAATCATAAACAATTCTACTATTCTTGCCACATCAGCAGTCGTTAAAGCACAACTACATGTAGAATTTCCAAAGCCCGGTAAATCTATGTAAATATGGCGAAAAGCACTCATATAAGGAGAAAAACTTTGCTTCATAAGATTTTTATTACTCCCCCAACCATGCAAAATAATTATATCTACCTTTGCATCAGGATTAATTATTTCATAACTTATATCAAAAGTATGTTGCTTATGTTGAATAGACTTCACAGCCATCTATTTGCCTTTTGCCTGAGAAATAGAATGAATATAATCATAGGTTACTTTTGGACGTTTTGCATGAGGGAGAGACTGAGCAAGGTCTTCTATAGCGGTAGCAAAATCTTCAAACAGATAATTTGCCATAGAACCCGGAATAGGATTGATTTCATTGAGTAATACTTCATCATTTAATACAAAAAAATCACAACGAATCAAAGCTCCTTCAAACAGATTACGGTAAACTTTATCAAAATTAGTCCTTAATCTTAATACCATTTCTTCACTCAGTTGTGCTTTTAGTACCTGTTCACTTCTTGAAAAATCCATATATTTTTTTTCAAAATCTAAAAATTCTTCTTTATGAGGCTCTTCTGCAATGGAGTAATGCATCTCTCCTTTTGCAAAATAACCAGCCAGATTATACTCTTTTACACCCTCTAAAAATGGCTCAATAAGAACTGTATCATCAAATTCAAAGGCTACATCAAGAGCATAATCTAGTTCACTTTCTTCTTTTACTATACTCACACCTATAGAACTGCCAAGTGATGCTGGTTTAATGATAATAGGATAAGGAGTCTGAATATTACAATGTTCATCTTTATGCATCACTTCATATTTCACACTTTTTACACCAATAGCATCACAAAGATATTTTGTATACCGTTTGTCATAAGAAAAAGTACAGGCATCTACTCTGGGGCCGATATACTTTATAGAATAAAAATCAAGTAAAGCGGCAATAGTCCCGTCTTCACCATCACTTCCATGAATTAAGTTTAAAACAACATTATTGTACTCAGTTTTAGAAAACATATTTTTTTGTACAAAACCACCCTGATCAACCGTTAAGCGAGGCATCTTTTTATGCTCTCCTTTTGAAAAGGTAAGTGCTTTCATTTTTTCAGGCTCTATCAAATAAAATGTATGGTCGCTATCACAAAATATAAATGTTATATCAAAATTGCCTAGTTTTTCTTTTAATGTTATTGCACTGACTATGCTGATTTCATGCTCAAAACTGGCACCGCCAAATAAAATTGTTAATTTCAATATATATTTCCTTTTAAATTGTTTGGAGTAATTTTAATGCACCTTTTACGAGAGAAGCCGTATCATCACCTTCGCATACACTTAAAGCTTTTGCGATTTTATCTTTTTTAAAGCCTAAAGCTGCCAATGCTTCACTCGCTTCATTAACGGCCAAAGAAGCTGAAGTAGTTGTATTATCGCCTAATATTTCAGCATCAAAACCATTCAGTTCTACCAAAATACGCCCTGCACTTTTTGGTCCGATTCCGGGTACCTTTTTTACCCCATTCACATCTTTATTGTTAATGACAGTCGCAAACTGAGATGGTGTGTAGGTAGAACAAATGGCCATAGCCACTTTTGGACCAACACCGTTTATTTTAATCAAACGTGCAAACATCTTTTTTTCACTCATATCTATAAAGCCAAAAAGCAACTGTGCATCCTCTCGAATAATATGCGTAGTAAAAAGAGAAACATCTTCTTTTGGCAATGCTGAAAAAGTGTGTAATGATATAAAAACTTCATAAACAACTCCCCCTACATTTACATGCACCACGGATGGTTCTTTATAAATAATTTTTCCATGTACTCCGACAATCATATGTTTTAAATTCCTTCTTCACTCATTGGACGAATTGCAAACTCTCCATCTTCTGATTCTACCAAACCAAAAATCTGCTCTCTTGAACCGTCTGCTGGCTTATATACCAATTCCATAGGTGGTTCTACAAGTCTAAACCTAATTTCATTATAGCCCATCCATTTATCACGGTTAATAACGCGTGCATCTAAAATATTGTCTTGAAAAGCAGAAGTGCTACTTGAGAGTAAATTTAGCTGATCTTCGGTCACTTCATAATCAGTTTTCAACTCTTTAAAATGTTCATTTATAGCTTGAAACTGTTTGTACTTTTTAACAAAGGAGGCTGGCAGTTTCACATTATTTTTTTTATAATGCAACAAACGCTTTTTTATTTCCAAAAAAGCAGGTGTTTCATTTTTTATTAATTGTGTCTGCTTTTTTATCTCTTTTTCAAGCTCTTTTACTTTTATTTTTAAAAGCTTAATTTTTTCCTTGTTTTTATTTAAATCTTCTTTCAAATCTTTTTTTAACAAAGGGTCAATCGTAAAAACATTTTCACTTCCCTGCATCTTTTGAACTTCTATTCTTTTAGATGCTGTTGCTTTAACATGTGATGCACAAATATCAATATCAATTTCTTTTGCTAGAATTATACCACCTAAAGCTTGTGCTACCTTTACTTGATCACCTTCTATCTCTCCGTGTTCCAACCTGGTCACTCTAATATTTTTTCCGTATGCCCTACCTTTGTGAACATTTATTTCTAAATCATCTGCTTGGACAACAGCTGTTCTATGTGTCTGCCCGTTTATCACAGCTTCTTTAGCAATGACTTTGGCATTAGAACCGACATTCCCTTCTATATTGATTTTTGTCACCTCAACAAGCATTCCGGTGCCTACAGCATCTTTTATTGCATCTGCCTCTTTGACTGAAATATCAACATCCGAATCAACACCACTTTTAATAGAACCCGTTGTTTTAAAACTTATTTCTCCGACATCTACCTCATTTTTTATTAGGTATGTATCTCCGTCCAATGCAATATATCCATTTTCATTTGCATAATATTTTAGTGCATTTTCATCTTCAGTGATTTTGATAGTCTCATCCACTTTAAAAGTAGGCTCGTGTTGCACAACAGGTTCTGCTGGTTTCATATATTCACCACGACAGTTTCTTCCCGGTTTTCCAGGCTTGGGCTTGATGTATTCTATAAGCAATTCATCTTTTTTAACGCTTTGAATAAAGCCTCTTGCAGCATAATCAATCTTTTCATTGTCATCTAATTTTTCCTTCTTATCAAAATGTAAAATCAAATCATCATTCGTTGTAGGTGTAGGTTCAAAACCTTCTGCTATCAACTGAGTTTCACTTTTTTCAAATTCCAAAAGCTGTGCAACACGAATACGTGCCGTAAGTTTTGAAATCACATCAGGAAGCATTTCATCAAAAACATACACTAAAATACCAGCTCTAAGTTTTTTCTTATTTATCAAATCTGAGAGATCATGCTCAAACCTTGGATTGTATTCAATCTTTGAACCTCTGGCAATACTTAAGTAAACTTTACATTTGGTTGCATTAGCACCTACTGCAGTTATAAAGTTTTTGTATACATCTTCATCACTTTTTCTTTTTGAAAAAACTTCTATTTCGTATGTTTGTTTAATTTGAAAATTTGGATTAAGGTACGTGCTATCATCATCAAGTTCACGCAAATCACTTTCAGAAATTTCTTTCCATTCACCCTCTTCTTTTTCACTCTTGATTCTTGTGTAGGTTTGAATATCAAGTATATTAAAATCAAGTGATTCAAGTTTAAAATCATTAGCTTTTGAAATTGTGAAAAGTTCTTTTGCTACGTTCTGTGTTCGTACAACTGTCGGACGTACTTTTCTTGCTGTTTGTACTTTTTTATTAGAACCGAATAACGCCATAATTAAATCACCATACTTTATCTTAAATTTAGTTGTTAAAGATTTTAACCAAAGATTTGTTAAAATTATGTAAAACTTATACCATATCGACAAAGAAGCCTATGTTTAAAGCAATATTTACCAATAGTTTTGGAATTTTATTTTCCCGTGTACTGGGATTTTTCAGAGACCTTTTAACCGCATCAGCACTTGGGGCAAACATATATAGCGATATATTTTTCATTGCCTTTAAACTACCGAATCTTTTTCGCAGAATTTTTGCTGAAGGTGCTTTTACACAGGTTTTTATTCCCGCTTTTGCAAGAAGCAGACATAAAGCTGTTTTTTCAGTACATATATTTCTTGTATTTTTTTCCATAATAGGTCTGATAACTTTACTTGTAAATGTAGCACCGCAACTCTTTACAAAAGCTATTGCTACAGGTTTTGATGCACATACCATTGCACTCGCTTCTCCATTTGTAGCTGTAAATTTTTGGTATTTACCACTTATTTTCAGTGTCACATTTTTAAGTGCCATGCTCCAGTACAGGCACCATTTTGCAACTTCTGCTTTTTCTACTGCTTTATTAAATCTCTCCCTTATTGGAGCTTTATATCTTTCTCATGATAAAAGTCAAAGTCAGATTGTTTATTATCTTAGTTTTGGGGTTGTTATTGGAGGTATACTCCAACTTTGTGTCCATCTTTTTGCAATATATAAACTTGGACTTGCAAAGCTTCTTTTTGGCGGTTTTAAATACTTACATGTAAAATCAAAATCTATAAAAAAAGAGACAAAAAAATTTCGTGCAAACTTTTTTCCGGCAGTTTGGGGAAATTCCACGGCTCAAGTTTCTGCCTTTTTAGACACTTTTTTGGCTTCTTTTTTAGCAACAGGTTCTATCTCTTACCTTTATTATGCCAACCGAATTTTCCAGCTTCCTTTGGCACTCTTTGCTATTGCGACTTCTATAGCTCTGTTTCCACGCATAGCACGTTATTTAAAAAACAATGATGAAACAAAAGCACTAGCAAACCTAGAAAAAGCTTTTTGGTTTTTGGCATTTTTACTCACAGGCAGTACCATCGGCGGTATAATACTCTCACATGAAATCATCTGGCTGTTATTTCAAAGAGGGGCATTTGATGCAGCAGACACAGCCAATACAAGTGCTGTACTGCAGATGTATATGCTCGGGCTTCTTCCATTTGGCATACAAAAGCTTTTTGTTTTATGGCTCTACGCAAAAGAGATGCAAAAAGAAGCTGCAAAAATAGCTACTATTTCCCTTATTGTTTACATTAGTTTTGCATTGGCATTCATCAGCCCTTTTGGTGTAGCAGGATTAGCACTTGCAAGTAGCATAGGCGGTTTTGTCAGTCTCTTTTTTACCATTAAAATTTTTGGTGCACAACACTTTTTTGCTATACTTCGCTCAAAATATCTTATCTATTTGGCTATAGGTTCTATTTTACTCACAATTTTATTATTATTCTTAAAGGATTTTATCAGTGCATATATTTGATTCCGTACAAAAAACAAAACGTAAATTTATTCCACTTAAAGAAGCAAAGGTCACGCTCTACGTTTGTGGTCCTACTGTTTATGATGATGCCCACCTAGGACATGCAAAATCAGCCCTTGTATTTGATTTATTAACACGTGTTTTAAGTGCCAATGGATATGAAGTTACCTATGCCAGAAATATTACAGATATAGATGATAAAATCATAAAAAAAGCACTCGAACAAAAAAAAGAAATTGTAGAAATAACAGACTTTTACACGGAGGCTTTCCATAAAGAGATGCAAGCAATCGGTGTTAAAAGACCTAACATTGAGCCAAAAGCGACACAAAGTCTTCAAGCCATGTATGCACTCATTCAAAAGCTTATAGATAAAAACCATGCCTATCAAACAGACGACGGTGATGTCTATTTTGACACAACAAGCGACAATAAATACCTTACTCTTTCACACCGTATTCAAGAAGAAGATGACAAACAAGAACGGGTACAAAGTTCACAACAAAAGAAAAATAATGCCGATTTCGCTTTATGGAAAAGTGTCAAAGACAACACTATCACTTTTAATTCTCCTTTTGGTGCAGGTCGCCCCGGATGGCATTTAGAGTGTTCGGCAATGATAGAAAAGCATTTGGCATACAGCGATACGCCTTATGCTATTGACATTCATGGAGGCGGAGCAGATTTACTCTTTCCACACCATGAAAATGAAGCAGCACAAACACGTTGCGGCACCAATCATGCTCTGGCAAATTACTGGATGCATAACGGTTTTGTCAACATTAATGGTGAAAAGATGAGTAAATCTTTGGGCAATAGCTTTTTTCTTAAAGATGCACTTAAAGAGTATGACGGTGAAGTTTTAAGGTTCTATTTACTTAGCACACATTACAGAAGTAATTTCAATTTTAATACACAAGATTTACAAGCTTCAAAAAAACGTTTGGACAGGCTTTACAGACTTAAAAAACGCCTTTTTCCAATGCCTACATGTAAAGACGATACAAGCTTTAAAAAAGAACTTTTAAATGCATTAAATGATGATATGAATGTATCTTCTGCCCTTGCACTTATAGATGAAATGATAAGCAATGCAAACGAAACACTCGATACCGCAGGAAAACATAAACAGCTCAAACGTGAAACACTCGCAAACCTAAGTTTTATAGAAGAAATTTTGGGCTTTGGCGTGAAAAATCCATTTGAGTATTTTCAGTTTGGTATAGAGGAAGCAACAAAAGAGAAAATCAATACACTTATTGCACAAAGAGATGCAGCAAAAAAAGAAAAAAACTTTGAATTATCTGACAAAATTCGAGATGAAATTTTATCATTTAATGTGAATATTATGGATACACCGCAAGGCACTTTTTGGGAAAAAGTTTAGGCTCTAAGTACAAAGAATATTGGAAGTTACAAATTATATAACAGGAAAATTATGAACAATTATATAAACAGAGTGATTGCATTAGCCTTTTTAATATTATTTATCTCTCTATTTAGCCTCTTTATAGGATACTATGGGGATTGGCTGTGGTTTAAAAATTTGGGATACAGTTCGGTTTTTGATACCAATATTTTGGCACAAATATCCTCTTTTATTTTGTTCTTTTTTATTTTTATTTTGTTCGCTGGGCTTCATCTTTATTATGCATATCATAAACATGCCCAGAGTCAGAGTCCTGTTCCTTTTGTTGCAGATGATTTACGACAGAAACTTTCATTTTTCTACCATAAAAAATTTTCCATTTGGTTATGGGGAACTATAGTTATATTTTTTGCTCTCATTATGGGCTCTTATGCATCAGGTTATTGGATTGATTTTTTAAAATTTCTGCATCCCTCTTCTTTTCACCTGCAAGAACCTATTTTAGGTAAAGATGTTGGTTTTTATCTTTTTACGCTTCCGATATATCAAATTGTACTCAATTGGTATTTTACAATGCTCGTTTTGACTACTTTTTTCGTTCTGTTTTTTTATTATATGCACAATATTTTTAACTATCAAGATAATCAATTTCAAATTGAAACAAAAGCAAAAAACCATTTCTTACTTTTAGGTGCATTTTTTGCCCTAGGTATTTGTGCATATTATATTATAGAACTTTATAATCTCCTGTATTCTTCCAATGGTGTTGCTTATGGGGCTTCTTATATGGATGTCTATGCACAAATTCCTGCATACAAGACTATTATTGTTATATCAGCCATTGTAACACTGCTTTTGTTTTTTTATCCACTCTATAAAAAAATGCAGATTGTTGTTGTCGCACTGCTTCTTTGGCTTCTTGTTCTTATAGGATTTGTCTGGATATATCCAACTCTTATTGAGAAATACATTGTCAAACCAACTGAATTACAAAAAGAAACCCCTTATATTGCAAACAATATAAAATTTACCACAAAAGCCTATGGGCTAGATAAAATTCAAGTAAAACCTTTTTTAATAGACAACAATACCAGCTACCAAGATATTTTACAAAATCATAACACAATCGAAAATATCCGATTATGGGACAGAAGACCTCTGATACAAACCTATAAACAACTCCAAGAGATTCGTCTTTATTATGATTTTAAAAACATAGAAGTGGATCGTTACCATTTTGACAAATACACCGAAGTGGCTCTTGGAGCAAGAGAGCTTCCAGCTTCAGAAATACCATACAGAGCACAAACATGGGTTAATAAACATCTTATTTACACCCATGGGTACGGAATTGTCATGAATCCGGTCAATAAAATAACTTCAAGCGGTATGCCAAATCTTATACTAAAAGACATTCCACCAGTTAGTAGTGTACCTTTAAAACTGAAACAAATGAGCATTTATTATGGTCAATCTACAAACCAATTTGTTCTAGTCAATACAAAGGCAAAAGAGTTTGATTATCCAAAAGGAGAAAAAAACGTTTATACCCACTACAGAGGCAATGGAGGGGTTCAAATTGATTCTCTTTTTAAACGCCTTGTGTATGCCTGGAAATTTTCTGACATAAATATTCTTTTTACAAGTTATTTGACAGATAAAAGCCGTCTAATGTTTTATAGAAATATCACAGAGCGTGCTGCGACGCTAGCACCTTTTCTTGCATATGACAGACAACCATATACAGTAATTGGCAAAGATGGAAAAATTTATTGGATACAAGATGCCTATACAACAAGTAATATGTATCCGTATTCAGAACCACTCTCACGCAACCCGATTAAAAGAGGAATAAATTACATTAAGAACTCTGTAAAAGTAGTGATTGATGCTTATAATGGTGATATTTCCTTTTATGTCGTTAATCCTCATGACGCATTGCTGCAGACTTATGAAAAAATTTATCCAAAACTATTTAAACCGTTTCAAGCTATGCCAAAATTTTTACAAGCACATATGCGTTATCCTACGGACTTGTTCAATATTCAGGTAAAAATTTACAATGCTTACCATATGACTGACCCAAAAGTTTTTTATAATCAAGAAGATTATTGGCAAATTCCAAATGTCATCTATCAAGGCGGACAGCAAAAAATGGTGCCCTATTATATTATTATGCGTTTGCCAAAAATGAAAAATGAAGAGTATATTTTAATGCTGCCCCTTAATCCTTCAAAAAAAGACAATATGGTGGCATGGATGTGTGCAAGATGTGATATACCTCATTATGGTGACTTGATAGTTTACACACTACCTAAAGACAAGCTTATTTATGGACCTATGCAAATAGAAGCGAGAATTAACCAAAAACCGGAAATTTCAGCCGAGCTAACACTCTGGGGACAAGAAGGCTCACGCGTTATAAAAGGGAATCAACTTGTAATTCCTATTAAAAATTCCTTCATTTACGTAGAACCTGTATATTTACAGTCAGAGCAAGGTCAGATTCCTGAGCTCAAAAGGGTTATTGTGGTCTTTAAAAATAAAATTGCAATGAGAAGAACATTAGAGGAAGCACTTCAAGCTGTGTTTAATATTTCATCATCCAAAAATGAACCTTTAAAAGCACCTGTTTTACGAGGAACAAAAGAGGCACTTAAACATTACAATCAGGCACTGCAATTCTTGCAGCAAGACAATTGGACAGATTTTGGAAAAGAGATGCAAAAACTGCAATTGATTTTTTCTAAAATGTCTAAAAAAAAATAACAACTTTAACACTATTATTAACTTTTTCAAAGGTATAAAATATTTATGACACTTTTACAACTGCAAAAACAGATAGAAAAAAATTCACTTACATGTAATCAGGAGTTTAAACGTTTGTTTCATGGACGTGGAGGCCTTTATGAGGGGTGGAATCATCTCACCGTAGATTCTATTGATACAATACTAAGCGTTGCTCTTTATTTTGAAAAAGAGAATGAAAATGAGCTTTTAGAGATGCTCAAAAAATTTACATGTAATACAAGATATACAACATTCGTAGTACAAAGAAGATACCTTCGAGGTGCTCCGAGTGAAATTTTGACAGGGAAACTTGATGAGGATTTACATGTAAATGAAAACGGATTAAAACTTAAACTCAATCTGCTTTCCAACAGAAACAGCGGTTATTTCCCAGATATGAAAAACGGACGGGCCTTTGTAAGAGAAAATGCTAAAGATAAGCATGTTTTAAATCTCTTTTCTTATACCTGTGCATTCAGTCTTGCCGCAAAACTAGGCGGTGCAAAAAGCGTTGTCAATGTAGATATGAGCAAGGGTGCTTTAAAAACGGGAATGGCAAACCACTCTTTAAATGCTTTAGACCCAAAAGGTGTGAGTTTTTTGTCTTACAATATTTTAAAATCATTTTCTTCACTCAAACGCAAAGGTCCCTACGATATGATTATCATTGACCCGCCGAGTTTTCAACGTGGCAGCTTTGAAGCAACAAAAGATTACGAAAAACTCATAAAAAAACTTCCTCAGATTGCCGCTGAAAATTGTATACTCCTTTCATGCCTCAACTCACCAGAATTACAAAGCAGTTTCATTATAGATATGATGCACAAATGGGCACCAAGTTTTCATTTTGTAAAACGTTTAGAAAACCTTGATGAATTCGCAAGTCTAAATGAAGAAAGAAGTTTAAAAAATTTAGTTTTTAGTAGAGAAATTGTATAATTAAAATATGAAAAAAAGCGATAATCAAAAATTGGAATATAAAATAATGCGCCTAATGGCTGCAGACTCTTTTAGTTCCTCTTTTGCTCTACTCATTATAGTCTTCGCAATAGCTTCCGTATTTTGGGAATATACAAATCAATTTTTACTCTTTTTATGGGTTTTCATTATTTATGCCATAATTATTGCAAGAACTCTGTTTATCAAGTCTTTTTTACAAGATAAATTAGAGATGCAACTTCAAAAAGTTGAATCTCTTTTTAGCGTTTTGACTATCAGTTCTGTTATAGTTTTGAGTATTGGAATTATCTTTTTGTTTCAAAAACAAGATTCTTTGTATCAAATATTTTTGATTATGGTAGTCGCCGGCACTTCTGCCGGTGCTGTGATGAGTCTCTCTTATTTTAAAAATCTTATAAGAATTTACTTGGGTATATTAATTATTCCTCTTGGCATAGTTTTGTATTTTCAAAATTCGGTAGTATTGCAATCTCTGAGTTATCTTGTATTTTTATTTTTTATTATGCTTGTACTCTTTTCTGCAAAGTACAATAAAAATATTTTAAGCACTTTTAGAACAAAATATCAAATTTTTAATACGAAAAAAGAGCTAGAGGTTTCAAAAAATAATTTTGAGTCAATATTTAATGAAGTTCCCATCGGTATTTTTACATATAATAAAGAGCTAGTCATTACTAACTCCAATAAAGCTTTTTCAAAGTTACTACAAGCACCTATGGACAAACTTATTAGTTTAGATATGAATATGTTAAAAGACCAGTCGCTTAGTAAAGATTTAAAAAAAGTTTTTCATGAAGAAAAAGGATATTATGAGGGCAGATACAATACACATATATCAAATATCAGCATCTGGATTAAACTCAATACGGTTCCGATGTATGATACAAATAAAAACATAGTTGCAGGACTCGGTATAGTTGAAAACATTACAAAGCAAAAAGAGTATCAAGAAAAGTTAAAATATCAAGCATACTACGATTCTTTAACAAGTTTACTAAACAGAGAATCATTGACTCAGCATATCCAACAATTGACAAACAAATTACAGCGTTCAAAAGAATATGGTGTACTTTTATTTATTGATATAGATAATTTTAAAAATATCAATGACTCTTTAGGACATAATGTTGGAGACTTAATTTTAAAAATATTCGCAACAAGAGTAAAAAATGTCCTCAGAGAAGAAGATATTTTTGCAAGACTAGGTGGAGACGAATTTGTAATACTCATATCACAAACTAACATGAATTTAACTCAAATCAATGATACAGCACTCAATATATCTGAGAAAATACACAATGCCATAAAAGAAGTCATCAAAATCGAAACAAATTCTCTCTATATAACTCTAAGTATAGGCATTAAGATACTCAAACCAAAAGAAAAAGATGTTAACACCATACTCAAGCATGCAGATATAGCAATGTACCAATCAAAGAATTCCGGTAAAAATAAAACCTCTTTTTATGATACTGCTATCAGTCAAAAGATGCAAGAGCAGCTCATTTTACATAATGAGCTGAAAGTTGCCATTGAAAAAAATCAATTTGAGTTGTATTTACAACCTATAGTAAATTTAAAAACAGAAAAAATAGTCTCTGCAGAAGCACTTATAAGATGGAATCACCCAACAAAAGGAGTGGTTTACCCGGATGCTTTTATTGGGTATGCAGAGACAAGTAATCTCATTATAGACATAGGGAACTGGGTTATTTCAAGAGCTTTTGAAATCTATAAAGAGTTGTCAGATTCTTTAGAAGATATAGCAATAAATATAAGTTTAAAACAATTTTATCAAGATAATTTTGTCAATATTTTAATACAAAATGCACAAAAATATGCAGTAAATCCACAACACATTAAACTTGAACTCACCGAATCAGTTACACTAAAAAACCTTGATGAAACAGTTAAAAAAATGATTATACTCAAAGAGTATGGTTTTAAATTCTCTATGGATGATTTTGGCACGGGATACTCTTCACTTTCGTATCTAAAGAACCTACCTTTTGATTATCTAAAAATAGACCAGAGTTTTGTGTTAGATATGCTAGAAAGTCAGAATGACAAAAGATTAGTAAAAATCATTATAGATATAGCAAAACAATTTGATTTTCTTGTTATAGCAGAGGGTGTTGAGACCCTTGAACATGTAAATTTTATGCAAAACAGCGGATGTGATTATTATCAAGGATACTTTATGTCCAAACCGATTCCTCTCAATAAATTTAAGGAAATATTATAAAATTAATAACATTTGCTTATTAATACTTAAGATTTATTGGAATAATATTCTTTTATGAAAACAAATATCAAAAAGTTTTTCAAATCCGTTTTCTACTTGTACTATGATGGTTTTGTAAATATGAGAGTCGGTAAAACACTTTGGATTCTCATAGCTATAAAACTATTTGTTATGTTTGCCATAATAAAATGGCTGTTCTTTCCAAATATATTGCAAGAAAACTTCTCAACAGATGCACAAAGAAGTCAATATATTTTACAACAACTCACAAAGGAAAACTAATTCATGGAACACACTGATTTACTCGTTGACTGGTCACGTGCACAGTTTGCACTTACTGCACTCTACCACTGGTTATTCGTACCACTTACTTTAGGTTTAACATTTATAGTAGCAATTATGGAGACTATATATGTAAAAACTGGAGATGAAAAGTGGAAAACTAC
This sequence comes from Sulfurimonas sp., assembly GCA_027013185.1. Taxonomy (GTDB): domain Bacteria; phylum Campylobacterota; class Campylobacteria; order Campylobacterales; family Sulfurimonadaceae; genus Sulfurimonas. The sequence continues at coordinate 2,538 of JALUXS010000024.1, read as the reverse complement.
TACAAAATACTGGATGGGGCTTTTAGCGATTAATTTTGCTATCGGGCTTGCTACTGGTATTATTATGGAATTTGAATTTGGTACTAACTGGTCGAACTATTCTTGGATAGTCGGCGATATTTTTGGAGCACCACTTGCGATTGAAGGGCTTATGGCCTTCTTCATGGAGTCCACATTCTTTGCAGTTATGTTCTTTGGCTGGAATAAAGTAAGCAAAAAGATGCACCTCACTTCTACTTGGCTTGTTGCACTTGGGTCTAACCTCTCTGCACTCTGGATTTTACTTGCTAATGGCTGGATGCAACACCCCGTAGGAATGCACTTTAATCCAGACACAGCAAGAAATGAAATGCAAAACTTTGGGGAAGTATTTTTTAATCCAAACGGTGTAAGCAAATTCTTACACACTGTCAGTAGTGGCTATGTGCTTGCTTCACTCTTCGTTCTTGCCATCAGTGCATGGTATCTTATTAAAAAAAGAGATACACAATTTGCAAGACGAAGCATCATAGTAGCGTCAAGTTTTGGTCTTATTGCTTCTATGTACCTCATCACAACAGGTGATGAATCTGCACACCAAGTGGCAATGACACAACCGATGAAACTCGCCGCAATGGAAGGTCTCTATGACGGAGAGAAGCGTGAGGGTATCATTGCATTTGGTTTTCTCAATCAAGCAAAAGTTATAGGCGATGATTTAGACCCTTTTTATTTTAGTTTTGAAATTCCAGGGGCACTTTCATTTTTAGGTTATCACGATTTTAACGCCTTTGTTCCAGGAATTGACGACCTTATAAAAGGAAATAAAAAATACGGCATTATGTCAGTAAGTGAAAAGATGCAAAAAGGTAAGATTGCTGTTGGTGCACTTACTGCCTATAAAGATTACAAAAAGATTGGTGATATTACAAATGCATCAAAAGCACTCAAAACATTTGAAGCAAATGAAAAATATATGGGATACGGCTACCTTAAAAAACCTACCGATGCAGTACCAAGTGTTGCTCTCTCATTTTACAGCTTCCACACAATGGTCGGACTTGGTACTTGGTTCTTAGTACTTTTTCTTATCTCACTTTACTACTCGATGATTAATGAAATGCATAAGAAAAAATGGCTGCTTTACCTTGCTCTTTTTACCCTTCCTTTTGGATATGTAGCACAAGAAGCAGGATGGATTACAGCAGAAGCAGGTCGTCAGCCTTGGGCTATACAAGATCTTCTTCCAGTAGGCATGGCAACGTCAAATGTTGCCTCAACAAGTGTTATGATTACTTTTTGGCTCTTTGCAGTTTTATTTACAGGACTGCTTATCGCAGAGGTCAAAATCATGCTCAAACAAATAAAAGTCGGACCGGAGGGAAACTAAGATGAATTTACTAATTTTACAAGAGTACTGGTGGTTTTTAGTAAGCGTCATAGGCGCTCTATTTGTCTTTATGACATTTGTTCAAGGTGGACAAACATTGCTTTATAGACTTGGACGCACTGAAGATGAACGCGATCTACTCATTAATTCGCTTGGACGAAAATGGGAGCTTACTTTTACAATGCTCGTAATGTTTGGCGGTGCACTTTTTGCTGCATTTCCCCTCTTTTATGCAGTAAGTTTTGGGGGAGCTTATTATGTTTGGATGGCAATTTTATTTTGTTTCATTATTCAGGCTGTTGCCTATGAGTATAGAAAGAAGCCAGACAACCTTTATGGAGAAAAATTTTATGAAATACTTCTCTATATAAATGGTTCACTCGGTATTTTTCTCATAGGCGTAGCAGTTGGAACACTTTTTACAGGCGGAAACTTTATCGTAAACAGTTCTCACCTTTCTCACTGGACAATGCAAAGCTACGGTTTAGAAGCACTGCTTAATCCTTTTAATGTTGCATTTGGACTTATGCTCGTTTTTCTCTCACGTATGCAAGCAGGGCTCTACTTTTTAAATTCTATTGATACTCCTACAATTATAGGCAGAATTAAAAAGGTAGTGACTATAAACTTTATTATGTTTTTAGTACTGTTTTTGTTTGTTCTTGGAATGATTTTATTTTCAGAAGGTTTAGTTTACGACTCAACTACGGGCGTTGTAAGCATAAAAAGTATGAAATTTTTACATAGTTTTTTAGATATGCCACTGCTACTTGTTCTTTTAGTTGTCGGTGTTGTCTCTCTACTTTGGGGTGTTTTCATCGCACTTATAAAAAACAATGATAAAGCTATTTGGTTTACAGGTTTTGGCGTTATTTTAACTGTAATAATTGTTCTACTTATTTTAGGGCTTGACAATTCAGTTTACTATCCATCACTTGCAGATATGCAAAGTTCACTCACCATCGAAAATTCTTCAGGAAGTCACTATACACTCAGCGTTATGGCGTACGTATCGCTTCTTGTTCCTGTTGTTGCAGGGTATATTTTCTTTGTATGGCGTTCTATGGACAAAACAAAATTAACAATCGATGAAATCAAATCTGATTCACATCACTACTAGGAGATTTTATGGAAAATTTATCTGAAATAATTTGGTATCTAAGCTGGCC
>JALUXS010000023.1 GCA_027013185.1 Sulfurimonas sp. | reverse complement strand
CGAACATTACGAAACCTTTTTATAAAAGTCCACACCCACCCCAACCTTACCAAAAAAATTGGCAAAAAAAAAGGCTAAGACCCGAAAGTCCCAGCCATAAACCTTTTATATGTCTGTTAGTTAAGCAGACTAAAGCCTCATAATGTTCGTACAAAGAAAGTATATCAAAATAAAAAATATATGTCAAAAATATATCAAAAAAAGGGTAAGACTTTTTCAAATCCCCCTCTGCGCACCATCTTATTATCAATTCTTACAATCCTAGTTCATTCATACATGCTACACAATATTCTGATTCAGGTATCAGCTTTAAACGTCCAATAGGGATCTCTTCTTCACACTCTTTGCAAATTCCATATTCTTTGGTGTCTACTTTTAAATAGGCATGCTTTAATCTGTTTAGTCTTCTTTTTGACTCGTCTAGTCTCTGTATGTTTATATTTTGTTCTTGTTTAAGCATTTTATGGTCTATGCTATCCAAAGAACAGTCTTTTTTGATTGGTTTAAGAGAGTCCTGAATATTTATAATCTCATCAGTGAGTGAGTTTATTTCTAATTCAATTGCTTTTTTAAGTTCTTGTTTTTCTATAATTGTCATTTATCCTTCCCATATTTAAGAGCTTATTATACACTATTTGCTACAATGTTTCAAAAAGCGAGAATTTTCAGTGTTAGAAATATATATAGATGGTGATGCCTTTCCAAATCTTTTAAAACCAATAATCCTAAAACAAATACAAAAGCACGGCATACAAACCTATGTTCTGGCAAATAAAAAAATTAATATCGGAAAATCAGATAATATAAGCTATATTATTGTTGATGCAGGGGCTGATGAAGCAGATAATAAAATTGTAGAGATGCTCAAAGCAGGTGATTTAGTGATTACCGCTGATATTCCTTTGGCAGATAGGGTTATTAGTAAAAATGCACATGCGATAGATCATAGAGGGGAACTGTACTCTAAAGATAATATTAAACAGTATCTTGCAATGCGTAATCTTATGGAAAATATAAGAGAAATGGGAGAAGTCACAAAAGGTCCTAAACCTTTTGGCAAAAAAGATGCCGAGCTCTTTGCAAATCAGTTAAATATGTTTTTACAAAAATAAAATCATTACAATTTTTTTATATTTCATTATTTTTCCAAGCATCTATAGCATCATGTAAATTTTCAAATCCACTTTCTTTGCCTATAATAAAAATCTCATCAAATATATAACATGTTATTCTTGTATTGGGTTCTAGCAAAAAGAGTGCATACTCGTCATTGTCTTTTTTATTTATTGATAAAACGCGCATGGTATCAACAACATCACCTACTTGAGGTGTTATATCAAACTCTACATTTACTAATTTTTTCCCGTCACTATTATATATAGCCATTTTGACCTCTGTATTTAGTATAATATTGATTATACATAAAGAATGGAAAATATATGAAATCTATTTTATTTATGACAATAGAAATTTGCGTAAATAATCTTTTTAGTGTAAAATTAACATACGAGGAAGAATAATGAAAATTGCAAAAAATATAACAGAATTAGTAGGAAATACACCCTTAATAATGCTCAATGAAGCATCAAAGCTTACAGGTGCAACTATACTTGGAAAATGTGAGTTTATGAATCCGACAAGTTCTGTCAAAGACAGAATAGGGTTTAATATGATACGACGAGGTATAGAGTCTGGCACTATTAAAGCAAATACAACAATAATTGAGCCAACAAGCGGTAATACTGGTATTGCACTTGCCGCGAACTGTGCTGCACAAGATTTTAAACTTATATTGACTATGCCTGAATCGATGAGTATGGAGAGAAGAAATTTACTCAAAGCACTCGGTGCAGAATTAGTACTAACACCTGCGGCTAAAGGCATGAACGGTGCTATTCAAAAGGCTATACAAATTCAGGAGGCAACGCCAGATTCTATTATATTGCAGCAGTTTGAAAATCCGGCAAATCCTGAAATTCATGAAATTACTACAGCACAAGAAATATTGCACGATACTGATGCTGATATAGATGCATTTGTAGCTGCGGTAGGAACAGGAGGAACACTTACAGGTACTTCTAAAGTTTTAAAAGAACATATTAAAAATATACAGGTCTTTGCAGTAGAACCTGAAGCTTCGGCAGTTCTCTCCGGAGGGAGTGCGTCTGCACACAAAATACAGGGAATCGGAGCAGGCTTTGTTCCCGCTATTTTAGACACATCTTGCTACAATGAAGTTGTAAAGGTGAGTAATGAAGATGCAATTGCAACAGCAAGAATGCTGGCAAGAAAAGAAGGATTGTTAGTAGGTATATCTTCTGGAGCAAATGTATATGCAGCAATGCAGATAGCCTCAAGGGAAGAGTTCAGGGGAAAGACTATTGTGACGATTCTGTGTGATACGGGAGAGAGATATTTAAGCACAGAACTTTTTAGTGAATAATACGCAATTTTTAGAGACTATAAAAGCAGTAAATGGGAAACTTTATCATTTAGAATATCATCAAATGCGTTTGGATAGAACACTTCCAAATACAGGTATTCTTTTAAAAGATATTGTCACCCCTCCTGCTGTTGGCTTTTTCCGATGCAGAGTAGTTTATAGTGATAAAGATTATGCTGTTAGCTATCATCCATATCAAAAAAAAGATATTCAAACACTTAAACTTGTTGTTTCCAAGACAATAGAATATTCAAAAAAATATCTCAATAGAGAAAGCATTAATAATCTTTTTGCAAAAAAAGCTTCTTGTGATGATATACTGATTGTTAAAAATGGGCTTATTACCGATACCTCTATTGCCAATGTAGCCTTTTTTTATAAAAATGAGTGGTTAACACCAAAACAACCTTTACTTTACGGTACAACACGCCAAAGGCTACTCGAAGAGTCTAAAATTTTACTTCATGATATAGAAGTAAAAGATGTACAAAAATTTTCTCAGATAGCATTAATGAATGCAATGATAGATTTCGATATAATTGCACAAGATAATATAGAGGATATAATTTGTTAGATAATATACTACAAGATAAAGAATTTGCTCAATTAATGAAGAAAAATATTCAAGAGCTCATGGTGCATTTTTTTCAAAAAGAACAAAACTTTGGAATTTTATGTAAAATTGAAGATGTTACGTTTGAACCTGAACTTCCTGAAAGTATTAATACCGAGTTCCGTCCGCTCACACTTTTTTTCTTAGCTGGATATACATTTGAAACTGCTAGAATTGAAAATGATCTATTAATTTTTGAAGCAGGTTTTGGTAGTGATAATTTTGGAAGCATAGTGAGTGTTCCACTCTTGAGTATTTTACAGATTATTATAGATGAGACTCCTGTTCTTATTAATATATCGGTCTATAAAGAAGTAGAAAAAGAAGAAGAAAAAGAGGTGGATGAGAATGGAGTAAAAAACTCCATGGCATCTTTTTTGGCAAATCCGGAAAATTCTAAATTTATAAAAAAATAAAGACCTACACCTTGCTTAAGGTGAGAAGGTAATTTACAACATTATCTACAAATGCGTCATGCTTTCTCTCTTTTAGGTAGGCAATATAGAAATTTCTTGTAATTTTATGGTTTTTAAGTCTTGCTTCATACAATCGGCCTTCTTCTATCTCAGATTTAATGACATGACGGGACATAATCGATACAAGTGGTCTTTCTGCATTTTTATCTGCATGCATAATAGACTCTTTAATAGAGGTTGGACTTGTAAGTACTCCTATGACGTTAAAGTTATTACATTGTACACCAATTTCTTCAAATACTTCAGAAGTTAATTTTCTTGTATGTGATTCTTCATTGCGGCATATCCAGTCAAAGTCTAATAAATCATCTGCACTTAAATGTTTTTTGATTGGCTGATTTGAAAATACAACCAATTCATCTTCAACCCATTCTCTGTAGATTATTCCATCTTTAAAAATAGGAGATTCTATAAGGGCAACATCTATTTTTTTATCTTCAAGCTGATCAATAATATTTGATGAAACATCAACATTCATAAAAACTTCGTTATTAATACGCTTTTTAATCTCACCGAGGTAATTAGGCAGTACATAATTACCAATTGCAAATGAAGAACCCATAACAAAAGTAAACTCTTTATTAATGATTTTCAATAAATCTTTTTCACTGCTTTGTATTGCTTTTTCGAGCCTCAATGCAATACGGTAAAGGTCTTCACCCTCTTTTGTCAGTATAATACCATTTTTCTTTCTATCAACGATTTTTGTATCAAGATAATCTTCAATAAACTTGATTTGTTGTGTTACAGCGGGTTGTGATATTCCAAGTTTTGCTGATGCTTTGGAAAAACTTTTTTCCTTGATAACCATCAAAAAAGTATGTAGTTTGGCAAAATCTTTTAACATAATAATTCCTATAAGTATAAATAATACCAAAATTATAACTCATAATTATAATTATTGCAATAGTTTTGTAATAATTTGCAACAATTTTGCTATAATATAACTAATTAAGAAAAACATCTAAAAATAGTGAACATATATGGAAAAGATATTTAAAAAATTAAATGAATCGCAGTCAAGTGCTGTAAAGCAAACAGAAGGGCCTGTGTTAATACTTGCAGGTGCTGGAAGCGGGAAGACGACGACCATCATCTCTCGTTTAGCATACTTAATTGAAGCCGTTGGTATTCCCGCTTCAAATACATTAACACTTACCTTTACAAATAAAGCTGCAAAAGAGATGAAAGAACGTTCTTTGGCTATGATTGAAAATGTGGCATATCCTCCATTATTATGTACTTTTCATAAGTTTGGATTGCTTTTTTTGAAATTTCATATACATCTTTTAAACAGAGCTAACAATTTTGTTGTGATAGATACGGATGATAAAAAAAGAATTATAAAAAAAATAAATTCTGAATTACCCACACCACTTATTGCAAGTGAAATTTCACGCTATAAAAATTCTTTGATGACACCTGATGATGCATATAAACAGGCTGAACTTTTTAGTTACAAACAGATTGCTGAAGTTTTTGCAGAGTATGAAAAGTATTTGGCAGAGAATAATTTGGTTGATTTTGATGATCTGATTGCTTTGACATATAAGCTTTTAGATGAAAATCCAGACTTAGCAAAAGCTACTTCTGAAAAATATCAGTATATTATGATTGATGAGTATCAAGATACAAATGAATTACAATTGAAATTGCTACAAAAGCTTTGTACAACGCATAATAATTTGTGCGTAGTTGGTGATGATGACCAAAGTATTTATGGTTGGCGTGGTGCACATATTCGAAATATTATGGAATTTGATCAAGATTTCACGGGGGCAAGTGTTTTTAAACTCGAAGAAAATTATCGTTCACGTTCACCAATTTTAAAAGTTGCTAATGCACTTATAGAGCATAATAGATCGCGTTTGGGGAAAAAATTGCTCGCAACTAGAGGAAGCGGTGAGGATGTAGCTATACTTAATTCAAATGATGAAAATGAAGAAGCTCGAAAAATAGCTGTTAAAATTCAAAAATTACTTGATTCAGGTGTCCGAGCAAAAGAGATAGCCGTTTTATACAGAGTAAATGTTCTTTCTCGTTCTATTGAAGAAGGTTTAAACCGTTCAGGAATTAATTATAAGCTTGTAGGCGGACTAAGATTTTATGACCGTGCCGAAATTAAGGATTTAATTTCTTATATAAGGGTAATTACAAATCACCATGATGATTTTTCTTTAAAACGCATTGTAAATAAGCCAAAACGCGGATTAGGAAAAGCAAGTATAGATAAAATTGAAATGGCAGCTCTTTCTAAGGGAAGCTCCATTTTTGAGTATATAAAAAATGTGGATATGCTGGAGCTTGAAGGGCTTGTACGAAAAAAAAATGCAGCAACACTGAAAGCATTCATTACAAATATAGAATTAATCGCAAAAATTGCTACAGAATCTACCTATGAATTTATTGATACTTTAGAAGAGACTTTTCATCTTAAAGATATTTATAAAGGTATGCAAGATGCAGATGAGCGTATGCTTAATATCGATGAATTTTATGGACTCTTTCGAGATTTTGTGAAAAAATCACCGCAAAGCTCTTTAGATGAATTTTTAAATGAACTTACGCTGCAAAGTGATCAAGACCAAGTTGAGGGAGAGAGTATTTACATGATGAGTATTCATGCTTCAAAAGGTTTGGAATTTGAACACCTTTTTGTTATAGGTATGGAAGAGGGTTTCTTACCATTAATAGGAGATGGAAGTGACTTAGAAGAAGAGAGACGTCTTGGATATGTTGCTTTTACACGTGCAAAAGAGACATTAACACTTTGTCATGCCGGAAGTAGATTTTATAAAGGACGCAGAAGTGATTTAGAAAAAAGTCGCTTTTTTAATGAAGCCGGTCTTTGCAAGGGCTCTTTAAAATGTGAAAAAAATACATCTTTTAAAAAAGGTGATTTGGTACGTCATAAAATATTTGGAACAGGTCGTATTATAGGTGTAAGCAAATCCGGAAGAGAATTTAAACTCAGTATAAATTTTGCAGGTGTAAAACGCGATATACTTGCATCGTTTGTAGAACGATTATGAATCGTCTATTTGTAGCGTATAAACCATCAAATATTGGTTCAAACAAGTATCTGTATACTTTAAAAAACAAGTATAAAAATAAAAAGGCCGGTTTTGCAGGAACTCTTGATCCTTTTGCAAAAGGAGTGCTTCTTGTGGGTTTTGGTTCCCATACCAAACTGTTTCGTTTTTTAAATAAGACACCTAAAACGTACAGGGCGACACTGTGGCTAGGTGCAAAAAGTGATACGCTCGATATTGAAATGATTGAAGAAATTGCTTCTCTTGCAGAATTTCCTTTAACCCTAGTGCAACAAGCTGTTCATTCATTACAGGGCGAGTTGGAATATGAACCGCCAATTTTTAGTGCTAAGCGCATTAACGGTCAGCGTGCTTATGATTTGGCACGTGCAGGAGAAGAAGTGAAACTGAATAAAATTCGCTCAACTGTATATGATATAAAGCTTCTTCATTATGCACATCCTTTTGTTACTTTTGAGGCAAGTGTCAGTGAAGGAACATATATTCGCTCTCTTGGACGTATGATTGCTCATAAGCTTGGCATTGAGAATGGAAGTTTAAGCATGCTTGAACGGCTTAATGAAGGGCAGTTTATTTATGAAAATGAAAAAGCACTTGATATAAAAAAATCATTAAATATAAAACAAAATTATTATTTGGGTAATACTGATAATGTAAGGTTTGGAAGAGTTCTTGCTTTGAAAGATTTACAAGTGCAGGATGAGGGAAGTTATTGGCTTGATAACGGAGATAATATATCTATTATTACAATACAAAATGCTATAGTAAAATATGAATTAGGTAGGATAGAATGTTAGTACTTGCAAGAAAAATGGGTGAGTCTATTGTCATTGGTGATGATATCGTTGTAAAAATCATTTCAGTAGACAATGGTGTTGTAAAACTTGGTATAGATGCACCAAAAGAAGTTTCAATTATTAGAAATGAGCTTATCGAAGAAGTAAAAGAGACAAATAAAGCAGCATCTATAGAAGAAGTCAATGAAAATGATATTGCTTCACTGAACAAAATATTAGGGAAATAAAAAAGTTATGAAAAAGTATAAAGCTTGTGCAAAAGTCAATATTTTTTTAAAAATAACAGGCAGACGGGGAGAATACCATGAAATTATCTCCCGTTTTATGCAAGTGCATGATTTATATGATGAACTCTCTTTTGTGTCAAAAAGAGATGTTGAGGCAAAAGCTAATGAATTTAAAATTATTGGCGATTTTTCATGTGAGACAAGGCAAAATACAATTTATAAAGCATATGTGGCACTCAAAGAGGCTACATCAAGCGAGGCACTAGAAAAATTAATGCAGACACATGCTGTGTCCGTTACAAAAAATATTCCTGCTTTTGCAGGTCTTGGTGGTGGGAGTAGTGATGCCGCGACGTATTTAAAAATGTGTAATGAAGTGTTGCATTTGGATTTGAGCTTGAATGAACTTGCAAAAATTGGTTTACATGTAGGTGCAGATGTTCCATTTTTTATATATGGGTATAAAAGTGCCAATGTTAGTGGAATAGGTGAAGTTGTAGAAGCATTCGATGAAGAACTACTTGATTTTGAAATATATACACCAAAACTAGAAATAAGTACGCCTAAAGTATACAAGGCATACAGAAAAGATTTTTATGTTCCAATAAACGGCTTTGAAGAAAATGAATTAAAGCAAAAATCATCACTGAGTGTTTTGAAAGAGATGCATGCAAAAGAGGCAAATGATTTGTTTAACCCTGCTTTGCAGGAGTATACAGATTTAAAAAATTATTATAAAAAAGAATACTACTTTAGTGGAAGCGGAAGTAGTTTTTTTAAAGTGAAAGAGAACTAATGGGTGAAACAATAGCAAAAAATAAAAAAGCATATCATGACTATTTTATAGAAGAAAAATTTGAGGCAGGTTTAGTACTCAGTGGAAGTGAAGTTAAAGGAATCCGTGCACATCGTGTGAATTTAAAAGATAGTTTTATTCGTTTTGTCAGAGATGAAGCATTTTTGTTTAATGCACATATTGGCAGACTTGATACAACACATCATTATTATGGGCACGAAGAACGTGGTTCACGTAAACTTTTGTTGCATAAGAAACAGCTTGAAAAGATGCAAAAGGCAGTGGATAGGGATGGTTATACTGTAGTGCCTTTGCAACTTTATTTTAATGCCAGAAATATAGCAAAAATTCAAATTGCCATTGCAAAAGGGAAATTACTACATGACAAAAGAAATGACTTGAAAGAAAAAGATCAAAAACGGGATATGGCAAGAGCTATGAAGGAGTATTGATGAAATTTTTATTTGTCCTCTGTCTGTTTGTTTCTTCTGTTTTTGCTCTACATGTAAAGATAATTAATGATGAGGTAGGTAATGGCAAGACGGCACTTATAAAATTTTCTCAAGAGAAATTTGTAGTTTATAAAGAGATTAAGTTTAAGAAGAAAAAAATTAAGATTTTTAAAAATCCTTTTAAGGCAAAAGAGTTTTATGCTCTGCTTCCTATTTCCTACTATGAAAAGCCGGGACAGAAAAAAATAACACTCTTGTATACAAAAAATGGTATGCAAAAAAATAAAATATTATACTTACATGTAATTGATTCAAAGTACAAAAATGAGACTTTACATGTAAACAGTTCTAAAGTACATCCAAAACGCCCTGAAGTCAAAAAAAGAATTGCAAAAGAGTATGTTCATGCCATGAAAATTTATAATACCGTTTCAGCAAAGAACTATATTCATTCTGATTTTATACTGCCCATACAAAGTGATATAACGAGTGCCTTTGGCACGGCAAGGGTATATAATGGTTCGCTTAAAGGCTATCATAGCGGTACAGATTTTCGAGCAAAAATGGGTACATTCATACGAGCAAGTAATGATGGTGAAGTTGTTTTGGTAAAAAAAAGATTTTACTCAGGTGGCACTGTTATTATAAATCATGGAGAAGGCATTTACAGCTGTTATTTTCATATGAGCAAATTTAATGTAAAAGTGCATCAATTTGTCCATAAAGGGGAACTTTTAGGCTTATCGGGAAAAAGTGGGAGAGTTACAGGTCCTCATTTGCATTTTTCAGCTAGAATTGATGGTGTACAAGTTGATCCGCTTCAACTTATATCGTTACTTAACAATAGTTTAATTTCAAAAAAATAAGGGAAGTTTTATGACACTTTTTCAATTACTTATGCTTGGGGCATCCGCCTTTTTTGCGTATAAGATTTATACCCATATCCAAACATTACAAGATCCCCAAGAAAATGGAAATATTGGTGCAGATGATGAACGAAGTGCGGAAGCATTTTCACCTTTTGATGCTTCATCTTTACTGGAAAAAGCAGATAAAGAGATGCAAAAGGGAGATCTACAAAAAGCACTTGCTATTTACAGTGAGGCAAATATAAAAGAGCCAAAGAATCCTGAAACACTTTTTAAAATGGGCTACACACTTGCACAGCAAAACAGAGATGATGAAGCGATGGAATATTATAAAGAAGCAGTTGAATTAGACCCTAAAAATGCTTACATACATCAGGCAATGGCATCTTTATATAGAAAACTTGGTGAATTTGCAAGTGCTAAAAATCATTTAAATAAATCACTTGAGATTGAGAATACAAATCCGATTACTTATTACAATTATGGAAATTTACTTATTGATATGAAGCATTTTGATGAAGCAAAAGAAATGTATCAAAAAGCAATAGAATTGAATCCGGATTTTCAAGAAGCCAAAGAAGAGTTGGAAAAGATTGGAAGTGGAAAAATAATATGAAAATATTACAAATTTACGAGTATCTCAATGAGCTTTCTCCTTTTGAAATGCAAGAAAATTGGGATAACTCCGGTCTTCTCATTGGAGATTTTAAAACAGATATATCAAAAATTGCCTTGAGCATTGATGTAGATGAAAAACTTATAGATTCACTAGACAACGATACTCTTTTAATAACACACCACCCAATTATTTTTGGGGGACTCAAACAGTTGGAATTTTCAAAGTATCCGGCAAATCTTATTCAAAAAATGATTCAAAAAAATATTTCAAATATTGCAATGCATACAAATTTTGATCAAACACACTTAAATGAATATGTGGCGACTGAAATACTTGGCTATAAAATTGCAAAAAAAGATGGTTTTGTGGCTTATTTGGAAATTGATGAATATTTTGATGATTTTGCAAAAAATATTTCAAAAGCATTTGGACTTAAATGTGCAAGAACTGTTAAATGTGCACAAAGAGTAAAAAAAGTTGCTCTTACAACAGGTTCAGGATGCTCTCTTATGCGAAGTTTGGATGCAGACTGTTTTCTAACAGGTGATGTGAAATATCATGATGCAATGGAAGCAAAAAGTATAAAATTGTCCTTAATTGATATAGGACATTATGAAAGTGAGCACTTTTTTGCACAAATTTTGCAAAAGCATTTGAAAATTTTAGGTTTAGAAGTTATAATTGCATCATCAGAAAACCCATTTACATATATATAAATCTATTTATAAGAATAATGGTATAAAGTAAAACCCTTAAAGGATCCCAATGAACAAGCACTTAAAGCAATTAATCGACCTTTCAATTATAGATAAAGAGATAGATGCATTTGAACCTCAAATCGAAGAAGCGAACTCAAATTATGGAGCAGCTCTTGCAAAAACAAAGAGTATTGAAGCAGATATTGAAAATTTAAGTAATGAAATTAAAGCAGAAGAAGTAAAAAAAGCAAAAAATGAACTGCATCTTTCAGAACTTTCACAAAAACTTGAAGAAAATGCAAAAAAAAGTTCTGAAGTAAAAACAGAACGTGAAATGAAATCACTTCAACTTGAAGAAGAGATAGCAAAAGAGCAGGTAACATTTGCAAATGAAGAAATTCAAAGACTTGAAAAAATTGTAGAAGCTAAAAAAGAGCAAACTGAAGCAGCTCAAACAATTTTAGAAGAGTTAAGTGCTAAGCTTGAAAGTGTGAAAGCTGCTGTTGATACAAAGCTAGAACAGATTAATAAAGAGAGACAAGAAGTTTTTAAACGTAAAGAGACTCTTTTATCAGATATAAATCAAAAAGGTTTGGCTTTTTATCAAAAAATTCGTCGTTGGGCAAAAAATACAACGGTAGTACCAGTTGAAGACCATGCTTGCATGGGCTGTCATATGGTGATTGGTGATAAAGTTTATGCTGACGTGATTAAGGGTGAAGATATTACAACATGTCCTCATTGCGGACGAATTCTTTATGTGAAAGTTAACGAAGAGTAGGCTTGAAGCCGTTTTTTCTTTTTTACTATTTTGTAAGTGTGCTGCTATTTTTAATAGCATTGCCACTTTTAATAGTATTGTCTTTGAAACAAAAGTACAAAGAATCTATTCCTGCACGTTTTTTTCTTTTTAAAAATCCTAAATTTAGTAGTGCTAACTCGCTTTGGTTTCATGTTTGTTCTCTTGGTGAAGCAAGAGCTTTAAAACCAATTTTTGATGCATTAAAAAATCAAAAATTACTGGTAACAACAATAACACAAACTGGGCATAATGAAGCAAAAAGATATGAGGCAGAAGTGCGTTATCTTCCTTATGAAATGTATCTGCCATTTTGGATAAAACCACAAAAAAAACTTATAGTCTTAGAAGCTGAGTTTTGGTATATACTTTTTTGTGTAGCTCGTGCAAATGGAGCACAGATTATTCTTTTAAATGCAAGAATTTCAGATAAAAGTGTAGATAAATATATGAAGTTTTCTTGGTTTTATAAAAAACTTTTACAAAATGTAGATATTATTTATGCACAAAGTGAAGTAGATAAAAATAGGTTTTTGGCATTGGGTGCGAAAAACATTGAAGTTATTGGTAATATAAAATTAGCAGGTGAAATTAAAAAGACCAAAGCATATACAAAGCCGAACACTGAAGTAATTGTAGCAGGCAGCACACATGCAGGAGAAGAAAAGAGTATTTTAGAAGCTTTTATTACGTATAAAGAGCAAAACGATGCAAAACTTATTGTAGTGCCTCGTCATCCTGAACGTTTTAATGAGGTGTATACGCTAATAGAAGGATATGCAAAAGAGAATGCTTTAACATTGTCTCGTTTTTCAGAGGTGAAAAATTTTGCAAGTGATTTAGTTTTGGTTGATATAATGGGTGAGCTCAATAATATGTACGCAATCAGCGATATTGCAATACTTGGCGGTGCATTTAAAGATGATGTGGGTGGTCATAATCCACTTGAACCTGCCTATTTTGGATGCAAAATTATTACAGGGAAACATTTTTTTCATCAAAAAGAATTGTTTAGATATGTCCATCATGTGCAGTATGTGAATGCAGATGAAATAGATAATGCTTTAGAAATGGCGAAAGAACTTCCACCTTCAATGGTAGAAGAGAAAATAAATTTAGAAGCAGTTATTAAAAAAATTTTAGAAGATTAAAGGAGTCCAAAGTGGCTACAGAAAAAGCATATAAATTATTGGCAGTTCAAGAGGGAGTTTCTAATTCCAATGCCAAATCAATGATAGACAGAGGATTGGTTTATGTTGGAAACAAAAAAGTGATGATAGCTCGTGGGGAGATAGATGAGCGAACTATTTTTAAAGTACAAAAAGTAGAGCGTGTCAAGCCTATCTTTGAAAATGATGATATTATTGTCGTAGATAAACCTGCACATGTAAATTCTGATGAAATAGAACGTCAGTTTAAACCGGCTGTATTATTGCACAGACTTGATCGTGAGACAAGTGGAGTGTTGATGCTTGTGAAAAATGAAGAATTTCGTCAGCGTGCTATTAAAGAATTTCGTGATGATAAGGTTTATAAAGAGTATATTGCATGGGTTGAAGGTATTATGACGGAGCCTATAGATGTCGATAAAGCTATTACGACACAGAAAAAAAATAATAAGGCATATTCAAATGTTTCTCCTAAAGGCAAACCTGCAAGAACAGAATTCTTTCCTGATATTGTTAGTGCAAAGAAGACAAAAGTAAAATGTATTATTCATAATGGAAGAACACATCAAATAAGAGTACATGCTCGATATATAGATCATTCGATAATTGGAGATGAACAATATGGCGGACGTCGTGCTAAGCGTGTTATGTTACATGCATATAAAGTAAGACTCCTTGGAATGGAATTTGTAGCCAAAGAGCCTAAGAGCTTTGCTACATTTGAATAATTAAGAAAAACTTAGTTACAATTTCGAAAAAATTATATATAAAGAGGTGTTTTAATGTTTGGTACTTTAACAGATTCGTTTACAAATGCAATAAAAAAGATTCGTTTTCATGATGATGATAAGGCACTCTCTAAAGCACTCACTGAATTAAAGAAAAACCTTTTAAAAGCAGACGTGAATCATAAAGTTGTTAAAGAACTTATAGAAACAGTGCAAAAAGAGACAAAAGTTAACGGAATTGGAAAAGATCAATTTTTGGATGCTTTACGAAAGACACTGAATGAACTTCTTGATGTGAGAGGAAACAAAGGCTTTGTTTTTGCTCCAAATCCTCCTACCGTAATTTTAATGACTGGTCTTCAGGGTTCTGGTAAAACGACTACAACGGGTAAATTAGCGACATATTTAAAAGGTAAGCAAAAAAAAGTACTTATTGTTGCAGCCGATTTGCAGCGTTTAGCAGCAGTAGAGCAGCTTCGTCAAATTACAACGCAAATAGAAGTTGAGCTGTATGAAAATGAACAAACAAAAAATCCGGTAGAAGTTGTATCGGCTGCATTAAAATATGCAAAAAGTAAAATATTTGATGTCGTGCTTATAGATACTGCAGGACGTTTAGCTATAGATGATGAATTGATGCATGAGCTTCAAGAAGTAAAAACTGCCGCACAGCCTAATGAAATTTTTTATGTGGCTGATTCTTTAACGGGACAAGATGCGGTAAGAACAGCAACTACTTTTAAAGAAAAAATTGGTATTGACGGTGTGATTCTTTCTAAATATGATGGTGATGCTAAAGGTGGTGTGGCTCTTGGACTCTCTTCACAGGTAGAAGTCCCTCTTCGTTTTATTGGTATGGGTGAAAAAATGGAAGATTTAGAAGTCTTCTTGCCTGAACGTATTGTAAATCGTCTTATGGGTTTTGGCGATGTTGAAGGTTTGGCCGAAAAAGTTACAAATGTAATTGATGAAAAAAAGGCCAAACAATTAACGAAGAAAATTCAAAAAGGAAAATTTAATTTCAATGACTTCTTAGAACAAATGGAATCTATGAAAAAAATGGGAAGCATGAGTTCTATTATGGGTATGATACCGGGAATGGGGAACATGAGTAAAGCCATTAAAGATTTTGATTTTGAAAATTCTTCAGAACTGAAAAACATTAAAGCTATGGTCTCTTCTATGACAAAAAAAGAAAGAGAAGACCCTGAACTTTTAAATAATTCAAGAAAACAGAGAATTGCAAAAGGTTGCGGACTTACAATAGTAGAAATTAATCGAATGATAAAACAATTTAAAAACGCGGGTAAAATGGCTAAAAAATTCTCTGGAAAAAATGGGATGAAACAACTACAGTCTATGATGGGGCAAGCTGGTGGTCCAGGCGGTATGGGCGGAATTCCTAGATAAGTTTTGCAATTTAAGAATTATTTAGTTATAATTTCGTCGAAAATAAAATCTTTTTAAACAATACCTCTGTGATAAAAAGATTTTTAACCTATATACTGGTTAAATGTGTACATCCAACTATAGAGATGGTAAGAGGGAAGCAAAATAATTTTAGAGTTTTATGCTCTATCTTCATATATCACTTCCCCTTCCTTACATCATTTAGAAAATTTGTGCAGAATTAACCAGTAATAGGTGAAATAAAAACAATAGGAAACACAATGACAGTAATTAGACTTACTCGTATGGGAAGAAAGAAAAGACCATTTTATCGTATCGCGGTAACAGATAGCCGTAAACGTAGAGATGGTGGTTGGATTGAACTTATTGGAAACTATAATCCAATGAATGAAGAAAAAACTTTAGTTATAGACAATGAAAGATTAGATTATTGGTTGAGCGTTGGTGCTCAAATGAGTAGTCGTGTTAAAAAGATTACTGGTCGTTAATCATGATTGCTGATTTTGTCGCTGGGTTTGCAAGACTGATAGCATCGAATCCTGATGATATTAGAGTTGAAGTACAAGAGGGCGATGAAATGACACAAATAGTTCTCTATGCAAACCAAGCAGATATTGGTAAGTTAATTGGCAAGAGTGGTAAGATGATTGGTGCAATCAAGACCGTAATCTCTGGCTGTAAAGCTAAAGATAGTGTAAGTTATCGTATCAATGTCGAAGCAATCTAGTAATAATAAGCTGTTACATATAGCAACTATCGGCAAAACTGTCGGTATAAAAGGTGATATGAAGCTGCATATTAAGTGCGATTTTCCAGAACAGTTTGCAAATGGAACAAGTTTTTTAATCAATAAAAAAGATAGAATTACTTTAAATGAAGTGAACCTTGAACGTGGATTGGTACATATTAATAATATTTCAAATCCTGAAGATGCAAAAAAGTTTACAAATGCTAAACTTTTTACGACATATGAAGAGACAAGAAAAAACTGTCATTTAGATGAAGGTGAATATTTTTGGTTTGATTTGGAAGATTGTGAAGTGAATGAAAATGGTAAGGTACTTGGTGTAGTTAAAGAGCTTGAGCGACTAAATGTTACAAATTATTTAAGTATTACAACTGATGAAAGTTTAGTGAAAAAAGGCTATGCAAAAAACTTTTTAGTTCCTTTTGTAAAGCCATTTAAAGTTAATGTGGACATAGATAACAAAAGTATTACGCTGAGTGGTGCTATGGATATTTTGGAAGCGTCTTAATGAATTATACCTTTGTTACTCTTTTTTCTAATCTTATTGAAGGTTATTTTAAAGATTCAATTTTAAAAAGAGCAATAGAGAAAGGATTATTAGATATTAACTATCTTAATCCAAGAGACTATTCAACAAATAAACATTTTAAAGTTGATGATACTGCAGTAGGTGGTGGGGCCGGAATGGTTATGAATCCTCAACCATTGTTTGCTGCCTTAGATGATTTAAAAAGTAAAGATGAAAATGTACATGTAGTTTTTTTAACTCCTGTTGCCAAGCCCTTTGTTCAAAATGATGCAAAACGTTTGGCAAAGAAATCTCATATTGCGTTTGTGAGTGGACGTTATGAGGGAATTGATGAAAGAGTTATAGAAAAATATGCAGATGAAGTGTTTTCTATAGGTGATTACATTTTAACCGGAGGTGAATTAGCCTCTTTGGTTCTTTGTGATGCCATAAGTAGAAATATAGAAGGTGTGCTTGGAAATGCTGAATCTTTAGAGATTGAGAGCTTTGAAACACCACTTTTAGAAGCACCGTCATTTTCAAAACCGAAAATATATGATACTTTAAGTGTTCCATCAGAATACTTAAAGGGAAATCATAGTAAAATTCGCTCACTAAAATTAGCCTTGTCTGAATGTAAAACCAAGTTTTTCAGACCAAAAGAGCTAAAAAAGCATAAAGCTGAACAACGTTTATCTTAAATGGTAAAATAAAATTAAGGACTTAGTCTTGAGAAATAAGTATATTGAAAACTTTGAAAAAGCACAAACAGCTGAGAAAAATATTCCAGATTTTCGTGCTGGTGATACTGTAAATTTAGCAGTAAAAATTAAAGAAGGTGACAAAACTCGTGTACAAAATTACGAGGGTGTTTGTATAGCAAAACGTGGTCAAGGTACTGGTGCAACTATAACAGTACGTAAAATTGGAGCAAATGGTGTTGGAATCGAACGTATATTCCCACTTTTTACTGATTCAATCGAAGAAATTAAAGTTATTCGCCGTGGACGTGTTCGTCGTGCGAAATTATTTTATCTTCGTGCACTTGCTGGTAAAAAAGCTCGTATTAAAGAACTTAGAAGAAAATAATTCTTCTAAGTTTCACCATATACCTTTAGTTATTCCACTCTTCTTTTTATCCTTTTTTTGATGTCTATGTTTTTATATTCTTTATAAAAGTGTTTTGTATGAATATTTGTAATAGATTATAAATTTTACTGAGTATTAATATTGTTAAATCCATATTGCTATACAATAGTAAATATTTTTGAAATAGTTCTATTTATAAAACCCAAAATAACGTATTGATTTTTGAAAACTTCAGTCTAAAAATCATTACTACAATGATAATAGTCACTCAAAAGTTTAGGCTAAACTCGAAAATTAGTTTTTTAGCAAATTCCCCAAATCATTAAGCGAATTCTAAGCAACACTCCCCTATAATTCCCATCCACAAACAGAGAGACCTTGTTTAAAAGGCCTAGAGAGACTTCGTGTTGA